>NZ_JAUBSX010000020.1:0-67084 GCF_036704885.1 Microcoleus sp. F4-D5
GCGAGGTTGGTCAAATTTACGTGATCTGTGCCAGGGCTGGCTTCTTGCTACAAATCACACTTAACGGGAAAAGTAAGCTCTGTTTTGATTTATATATCACACCAAACTCTTGAGCTAAATAAGTAACCAACTCATCTAAATTCCAATATTCTTTATTCTTTAACCACTCGATTACTTCAGTATTTTGTCGAGCTGTTAAATACCCTTTTGACCCTTTATGTCCTAGTTTGATTCCGGCGATGCCTTTGGTTTTAAATTGTTTTTTCCAATAACCAATAAAAAATTTACTTACACCTAATATTTTGCTGATTTCATGGTAGATATTACCTGAGAGTGCCATCCTTACAGCTATTGCTCGTTTGAGCTCTCTGGCATCGATATCACTTTTAATGAAAGATTCTAATTGGGCTATTTCTTTTTCTCTATCTTTTTCTTGCAATTGTAAGTTATTCATCTTTTTATTCACGATCGAGTATTGCATATAATTGTATCATAGTCTTGATAATGATTTAGGATTGCTATAGATATCTACTAATAAACTGACTTTATGACTCAGAGCTAGTCCGGTTAACCGCTGAAAATATTTTTTTACCTCCGCCTTTTGCTGACTAAATAAAACTTTTATTGCTCACTAAAAAACTAATTTAAAGCATTTCCAAAAAACTCTTTATTGAAAGTTCGGAATTCCTATTTTATTAATTGACCAGATCGTCGCATTAATACTCAAAAAAACTCTACCGTGTCTGCTGTTATTTTCATAATTAAAGCAATAATCTAAAATTTGTACTGATTTTATTTGAGATTTTATTAACTGAATTTTTCGGCGTTCATCAGCTTTGTTGAGATTAGCGATTTCTAAATAAAGATGTTTTTTCAAACTTCTTGAATGATTAAGTTGCCATAAGCTGTCCCTCATTTTTCTGTTTTTTTGGGCCGCGAGAGCCTCCCAAGGTCAAATCGTTTCCCGGTCTGCCATAACAGGTTATCTGCTATTGAACTCAGTACGGCTAGGTCTTAGGGAAAACCAGCGTAAAATTATACTGTAAAAAATCCACGAATCACCCGTAAAAAATGTTGCCAAAGTTCTCGAGCAAAGTGCAAATTTATACTTGTTGCCTAACAGTCTTGGTTTTGGGCGGCTGCCAACAGCAGCTACAGCCAACCTCGCAGCAGCAGCGCAGCAAACAGGGAATGGCTGTTTCGGCTCACCCTCTGGCGAGCGCTGCGGGGCTGACCCTGCTGCAACAGGGAGGCAATGCAGTGGATGCGGCGGCTGCTACGGCTTTGGCGATTTCAGTGGTGGAGCCTTTTTCGGCGGGTATCGGCGGCGGGGGTTTTTTGCTGCTGCAGCGGGCGGAAACGGGGACTGTGCAAGCGCTGGATTTCCGGGAACGAGCTCCGAGAAGGGCGGCGCGGGATATGTACCTCGACAAGCAAGGCAAGGTGCGTCCAAGGGCAAGTCTAGACGGGCATTTGGCTGCGGGTATTCCGGGCACTGTTGCTGGACTTTACACGGTGCACCGAGAGTATGGTAAGTTGCCTTGGGCTGCGGTGGTGGCGCCGGCGATCGCCCTGGCTGAAAAAGGTTTTCCGGTAAGTTCGCGGTTTACCGCAGCTACCAAGCAACGACAGGATGCGATCAAAAAAAACCCGGCTGCGCGGGAAGTTTTTACTCGCGGTGGCATTTTATACCAGCCGGGTGAGCTTTTGGTGCAGCGGGATTTGGCGCGGACTTTGCGGCAGATTGCAGAAAATCCGCAAAGTTTTTATACCGGGGACATTGCGCGGGCGATCGCCGCCGACATGGCTAAAAACGGCGGCATTATCACTCTCGAAGATTTGAAAAACTATACGCCGATTTGGCGGAATCCGGTTTGCGGCAACTTTCGCACTTACCAAATTTGCGCGATGTCGCCTCCTTCTTCCGGCGGGGTTCATTTGTTGCAAATCTTAAATATTCTGGGAGATACGGATCTCAAGAGTTTGGGAAGGCAAAGTCCAGATACTTTGCACTTGCTGGCGGAGAGTATGAGGATTGCTTATGCTGACAGGGCCGAGTATTTGGGCGACCCGGATTTTGTGAATGTACCGATCGAAGCTCTGACTAGCAGCAATTATGCCAAATTGAGACGATCGCAAATTCAAATGTCAAAAGCCACACCCTCCAGCGAGGTAAAAGCTGTTGACGCTGAAACTTTGAGCCGCTTCGTGTGGGAGTCTCCTGAAACTACGCACCTGACGGTAGTTGATAAACAGCGCAATGTTGTGAGTTTGACGTTTACGGTGAATGGCGGTTTTGGGGCTGGGGCTGTGGCGGCGGGCACGGGAATTTTGCTCAACAACGAGATGGACGATTTTGCCGCAGCGCCTGGAGTGCCGAATTTATTTGGTTTGGTGGGCGGGGAGGCAAATTCGATCGCCCCGGGGAAAACTCCTTTATCCAGCATGACGCCGGTCATCGTGACCGAAAATGGCAAATTCCGTCTGGCTGCTGGGGCTCCCGGAGGCAGCACGATTATTACCACCGTGCTGCAAATTGTGCTGAATGTGTTGGTTTACGACATGAATGTCGGCGAGGCTGTATCTGCACCTAGAATTCACCACCAATGGCAGCCCGATCGCCTGATGGTGGAAGGGGGAGGTTTTGAGGCTGCCACGCTTTCGGAGTTGCGGCGGCGGGGACACCTGATTGTCGAAAGCGACGGCTGGGGAAACGCTAATGCGATCGTCCTGACTGCAGACGGTTGGTTGGAAGGGGCTGCGGATCGGCGCGGCGAAGGAGAAGCAAGGGGGTTTTAGTCATCTGTGAACCGTAATTGTTCTGGGGGCGGGTTTGCCATCACCTTGACTTCCTCACCAGCACTTGAGTAAACCCGCCCCGCCCTCTACCGGAATGGTCGATCGACCGGACTTGATATAAATTGCGGACTGACGCAGAAACCGGGTTTTTCACCAAAAATCCCACGCGAGTGCGCGATCGGCAACGACATAAAAACCCGATTTCTTTTAGTATCCAGTGCGTATGTCATGAAATTATTAGTCTGTGTAGGTATATTTTGGCATCCATGTTTTTGTGGTGAGGTTTATTGACTGACTAACTGCCAATAACTACAAAAAAAAATAACTACATAAACCGTAAATATACTTAGATATAAATTCATTGTAAAGGCACTAGACATTGATAGTTGTATAGTGTGAAAATGAAGTTGTGCATTGAATCAGCTTTGTATTTTTAACAAAAAATTTATGATAAATTCTCACAAAATTGCTGCATTAACTACTACATTGACTGGTGTCCTGAGCTGGTTGGCAGCGCCAGCCATGGCATTTTCGGTAGGGGCAACTCATAACATTGAGACTTTGAAAAAAAATTTGTTAGGAACTAATACAGCAGGATTGAGTGATTTTTCTGTTTCAATTACAGGGAATGAGGCTGCTTTTGGTACTTTCACTAATGACCCCTTCGGTTTGACATCAGGTGTTGTTCTCAGCACCGGTAAAGTCACGGATATACCGGGTCAGAATCGGAAAGATAATCTAATGATCAACGGCAGCGATTTAAACACGGACTTTGGGCCTAGGGGTGAACAGGGGGATTTGACTCAGCTCAACCTCAGCTTTTTTGCTAATAGCACGGTCGAAAAGTTGTTCTTTGAATATGTATTTGCTTCTGAGGAATTTCCTGAGTTCGGCGGTTCTGAATTTAATGACAATTTTGAACTCCTGTTGAACGGCACTAATTTGGCAAAGTTGAGCGATGGGAAAACATTTACGATTAATAATCTGGTTCCCGATCCAAATAATCGCTCTGCAGATCACGCGGACTATATTGACAACTCAAGTTTGACAGGTATTGCTGCTAGCATCATTAAGCTGGACGGTTTTACTAAAGTTTTAGGTTTTGAGGGTTTGCTCAAGCAAAATCAGACGAATGTTCTCAGCATCCGCATTAAAGATGTGGGCGACGGCAATGTAGATTCTGCTGTATTTATTAAAGGTGGTTCTGTGGGGACAGAAAAAGCTGAGGCGGTTCCAGAACCGATGACTGTGGGGGGTTTGATGGCGGGAGGGGCTATGCTGGCTGCGGGACGAAAGTTGCGCGATCGTCGGAAATAATTAATGTAAAAATAGATTAACAGTCTTGGAGGCAGAGAAGGGGTTTGATAAACCAAAATACTTCGTTCCAGTCTTTGAACCCGTTAAAAAAACTCGGTTTGTGCGATGATTGCGATCGTGTAATATCATCTGAAGTAATTTAACCTATATGGGTGCGCTGCGAGGAATGCAAGTCCTCATAAAATTTTAACGACGAACTTCCTCACTACCAACCAGTTTTATGGCGGTTGTTATAGCGGACAGAATATAAGTTTAGATCCAAAATTCGCAAAGGGCGGATTTTTTTGTATTTGGGGTTGCAGCAAATATTTCGGGTAAAATCCGGGTCTACAACAACTGACTAAAAAGTAAATCATTTAGCTATGAACGGTACCGTCGGGCAAGATTGTACCTGTTAATGTAGTTCGGGTGAGTTTGACCATAACTCGATCGCCGTAACCGATTTTCGCTCCTGTTAAGTCTGCACCGCTCAAGTCTGCACCGCTCAAATCGGCTCCGATTAAGTTGCTTTCTCTCAAGTTGGCATTGATCAAACAAGCTCCTAACAAATTGGCCCTGAACAAGTTTGCTTTGTGCAAATTCGCGCCTGTGAGGTTGACGTTGTGTAGAAAAGCATCGCTTAAATCGGCTTCACTCAGGTTTGCATTGCTCAAGTTTCTTCCTGAAAAATCCTTTTCTTTTAAGGAAGCTCCTTTGAAGTTGGAACCGCTCAAATCGGGAGCTTGCGGCCCAGCTTGGCGGTAAGACTGAGATGGCGGCGGCTGCGATTGGTAGCGGGACGCGTCTGAATAGGGCCCTGCAGGGTTTCCCCCATAGTTTCCCGGATAATTTCCAGCATATTTTTCTGAAGAGGGTTCAGAAGAGTAGCGGGGTTCTTTTGGGTTGGCCGGTGGTGGCTGGGTGTTTTGGTGCTGGGTGTTTGAATACTGACTATTTCTGTACTGAGTGTTTTGGTACTGAGTCTTGGGTTGTTGAGTGTTTTGGTACTGAGTGTTTTGGTACTGACTATTGGGTTGCTGGGTATGTTGTTGCTGGGTATGTTGTTGCTGGCTGTTTCTGTACTGGGTATGTTGTTGCTGGGTATGTTGTTGCTGAGTATGTTGTTGCTGGGTATTTCTGTACTGAGTATTTTGTTGCTGAGTATTTCTGTACTGGGTATTTTGTTGCTGGGTATTTTGTTGCTGTGTGTTTCTGTACTGAGCGTTTTGTTGCTGGGTGTTTTGGTGCTGGGTGTGTTTGTACTGGGTGCTTTGTTGCTGGGTGTGTTTGTGCTGAGAATGTTTGTGCTGAACGTTCTGATTCTGACCTCTTGGTTGAATCGATCGCAATTGTTCGCGAGCTTGATTAATTTCCTTAATCTTTTCTTCAGCTTTCTGTAGCAGTCTGGGATTGTCTTTGGGGATGCGATCGGGGTGCCAAATGAACGCTAAATCCTTGTAGGCTTGGCTAATTTCTTCTCTGGAAGCTCCCGGCAACAGTCCCAGCACTTTATAGTATTGGTCGAGGTCGTTCATTGTACCACCTTTCGCTTTAAGAAATTAGGAATTAAAAATTAAGATCGGAGCAAAAGCCGTTCTCAAAGCTTGCTTCTCCGATCGTACATTAAATGAACAATAACTCAGCTAAGCCGCTGCTGGCAAAAATTCTCGAATTCGCTGCAAGTATGTTGCTGCATCCTCCAGCATCGGAAAGTGAGCCGTATTGGGAATTATAACAAATTCTACTTTTTTGCTCAGGGACGCCGCTTGCTCTCCCATTGTAGCAGGGATAATTTGGTCAAATTCTCCGGCCACAAGCAGTGTGGGAACACTCAGCCTCGCAAATTCTTGGGGCATTTCTTCGGCTGCTCTTTTGCTGACTGCCGTCACCATTGTACCTATAGCAGCTTGCTCGTCTGCCATTAAAAAATCCTTGAGAAACGCCAGACTTACCTCTGTGGGCAGGGAACGCCGCAAAAACCTGGCCATAAATAGCCGATCGGCAAAGGGGATCGATGCCAGCCAAGATGGCCTAAACTTTACCACATAGCCGCCGAATTTGTGAAAAGTTGTAAAGGCTTTTTCATCGTATTCAAAAATCCCGCTGCAAGTGAGAATAGCTTTTTCTACTTTTTCGGGGTAAAGGTTGAGAAATAAAGTAGCAATTGATGCACCTGTAGAGTGAGCATTGAGAAAGACGCGGCTTAAATTCAGAGATTCTAACAATTCAGCTAAGTCGCGGGCATAGGTTTCGAGTTCGTAGCTTGACTCAGGAGGCTCTTTTGGCAAAGGCGATCGACCAAAACCTCTCATATCGTAAAGCAAACAATCAAAATCATCAGCAATAGCCCGGGCCGTGCTTTCCCAGTAGCGCGCCGAGCCCGCCCAGCCGTGCAGGAATACCATCACTGGTTTCCCGCTGTGCCCAGCGCTGTTATCTGCCGTTATCCACTCGTAATAATGTTCCACACCGCGAATTGAAATGAAAGACATGATATTGATTTTGGATTCTTAGATTTTAGATTTTAGATTTTAACTCATAATTGTTCACTAAATACCCAAATTCCCGACTTCTTAAAAAAGTCAGGAATCTCAAGACTACATCTCTCAAAAAATCTGCGTTAATCTGCGTCAATCCGCCCACATCTGCGGTCAAAAATTACCAACATAGGAACCAATCATAAATCTTAAGCCGCAGAAGCAGCCAGCCAAAATAAACCATCTACCAAAAGCGTGCTCAACACGGCTCCGCTAAACGCGCGCCAGTGCAGTTCTCGATCGCGCAAACTCAGCAAACCGACTGTTAGCAACACAGCGATTAAAACTAGAGCGCAACCTATGCCCCAAGGAGTTTCGATTTGACCGATCGCACTTTGAAAAATCGGCATAGCTAATTCCGGTTCCGCGTGCATAACTTGCCGCCAGTAGGGCATCAATCCTGTCAAGTAAAAATATAAGTCGGTAATAGCAGTCCCCAATAGCGAACCCAAATAAAAATATCCGCCTACTTTTCCCCAAGATTTGCCCAAGCACCAAATAGCAAAAGGCAAGCCAATTGATTCTATAGGTAGATGTAAAATTGGTTCCCATCTAAACCAGCCCCAATAGATAGAACCTGCCAGCCAACATCCGGCAAACCCTAATAATAAATCTCCCCAAAGTTGTGTTTTGGGGCGGAAAATGAGGATTAAACTAAGTACAAACCAGGGGATAGTTGAGAGCAAACTGATTGTTGGATATAAACGCACTAACGGTGCTTGCACGAAGACGGGAATAGAGACTAAAAATGCTGAGGCGCTGAATATTAACCACTGTTTGATGGTGTTTGTTGTGCCTGAAGCGAGAGAATTTTCTAGGCGGGCGATGCTGGCAATAGGTGCGATCGCAGAGGATACTAAATTAAAATTAAACAACTGATTTGACTCCGTACTGTTTCAATAGGTGGACTAAAAAGGTTGCTGCGGTTGTGGGTGCCACAGCCTCAATGCCGGCGGCTGTTTGGCTGACTTGCCAGCCTTTTGCGGTTTGAGGAGATCGCCACAAATCCAAATGTTCGATCGCCGGATCTGCATAAAAGCTTTCTCCACCGCCACCGAGAATTGCCGAACTCCAGTGCGTAAAGCGATCGTGGCTGATGCGGTGGATGGGAAAATTGCCCCCCAGGGGTACTCCCCAACCGTCTAAGGCAAAAAATGCCCCGACTTTGCCGCCGATTTGCTGCCACATCCAAGCAGCCCCGATCGCCCCGGCTACTCCTGCCGAAAAGCTGACGAATACTAAACTTTCTCCTGCCAACTCTTCGCTGCATAAAAAGTGCCATACGTCAAGAGCTGAAAAAGGCGGATATTTATGAGCGGGAAAAATCTTGACACGATCGACTATTTGCTGGTTTGGGCGATCGGCTGCCAGTCCCCAAAGCCCCGAAAGTCCCGCCAGGAAACAGTCGGTTAGCTTTGGTTCGTGAACTCCGGGGCATATTACCAGTCTCATAGTTCGTCAAGAAAGTTAATATAGTTCGCAACATAACTTTATCATATGCCTACTATATCATATACTACCCCAGGGGATAGGGTGTTAAACTTATAATAGAATCTAGTTTGAAGAGTATCCCCCAAGTTAAAAGCTGGGAACGCTCCAAACGGCATTAATCAGAGGCAAGGCGAGGGAGTCTTAAGAAAACATAAAACTTATCCCCCCCGGCCCCATTTCCTGTCAAGCTTAGCAAAGCCTGATTCTAGTTTTAAGCAGTTCTGTATTTAGATTTAACTTTTCTGGCGGCGTCGAAGCCCGGCCCAAAAAAGCTTAAAGAAATAGGATTGTGAAAATTAGAGGCCTGCCAGCTTAGCTGCCCTACGAATTTCGGGTCAGGGTCAATCGATTTTAGATTTTAGATTTTAGATTTTAGATTGACCCCACGGATAAATGCTCTTTCTTGAGGATTTTCGATTTGGGATTGATTCCACGGATAAATCACGTGGCGGGTACCATCAAGAAATTCTTGGTAAAAAAACCCACTTAGGACTGATGCTCATCAATCCGGTTTCTAGGATAAATAAGAGGTTTGACCGGGAAGTATGGGCCAAGAAACCGGGAATCAGCCCCGCGCACGTCAGTCGTGCGATCGCAAACAATGAAAAATCTCCCATTCACCCTTCATCCTGCCTGGATCTCTTAGAGTAAATAAAATTGAGGAATACAAAGTGGTTGCTTCTCCAGAAAAAATCGATTTCAAAACATCTGCGGCACCCGCAAGTAACGATCGCGTTGCTGTATTGCTGATGGGTTACGGCGAAGTCGAAAGCTACGACGATTTTGCCAACTACAACGAACAAGCTTTAAACTTGCTTACGGCAAAATTCGCGCCAGTACCGCTTTGGATTTATCCGCCGCTGGCGAAGATTTTAGCAATCTTTGACTTGCACGAGTGGAGTCACCAACACGGTCAATTCGTTTCGCCGCACAATGCAATTTTTGAACAGCAGCGCGCCGGGATTGAAAAGAATTTACAGGAGAAATGGGGCGATAAAGTAAAAGTGTTCAAAGCTTTTAACTTTTGCGCGCCGTTTTTGCCGGAACAAGTAATCCCTCAAATTAAAGCAGAAGGATTTGACAAAATTCTGATTTATCCGCTGTTGGTAGTTGATTCTGTTTTCACCAGCGGCATTGCAGTCGAACAGGTGAATAAAGCTTTAGCACAAACCTTTGATGGTAAGGAACATTGGGTAAAAGGACAGCGCTACATTCCTTCTTTTTACGATGAACCTGCTTATATCGATTTGATGGCGCGTTTGGTTGAAGAGGAAATTAAGAACGATTTAGCTGTAGCGCATTTGCCTTCTCAGATTGGGATTGTGCTGATGAATCACGGTTGTCCGCACAAGGCGAAGGGATTTACTTCGGGAATTGTGGAAAGTCAAGCTTTGTACGATCGCGTGCGGGAACGTTTGATGTATCGCTATCCTTTGATTTCGGTGGGTTGGCTGAATCACGACACGCCGCTGATTGAATGGACGCAGCCGGATGCGACGTTGGCTGCAAAGAATTTGATCGATTTGGGTGCAACTGCGATCGTCTTTATGCCGATCGGATTTGCGACAGAAAATCACGAAACATTGTTAGATGTTGACCACGTGATTGAGTCTTTGCAGAAACAGCGTAAAGGAGTTACTTACCGCAAATTGCCTTGCGTTAACGACCATCCAGAGTTTCTGAAAATGGCGGCCGAGTGGGCAAATCCGCAGATTGAAGCGTTGTTGAGTGAGACTGCGGTTGCTGTTAATCCGAGTTTGGCTTCCGCGCACCGCGAGCACAGCCATTCTCACGGGGAACACGGTCATTCTCACGGGGAACACGGGCATTCTCATGGTGATCACGGTCATTCTCATGGCGGGCACGGGCATTCTCACGGGCACGGGCATTCTCACGAAGGGCACGGGCATTCTCACGGGGGGCACGGGCACAGTCACTAATTGAGTCGTTGGGTGGGGGCGGGTTTATTATATTGTTGGTTTCCAACATAGATGGCTGGTAAAACCCGCCCCTACGATGCCCTGTAGGGGCGGGTTTTACAGATAATATTTGAGCCTCACAAACAATCTAGATAAACCCGCCCCGGCTATACTAATTGAGTGCGTCAGTTCAGATTAATTGAGGTCAAAAGTCGATCGTCCTTTGGTGTTTTTAGGGAAAGGGCGATGGCGTCCCGCCCCGCAAGCTACGGCTTTTTTATCAAATTTTCTGTGCTTGTCAAACATCCGCTCAGTCGCTACACTGTATATACTCTGTATATACATTCTCTGAGAAAGAGTAAATTCCTCAGAGTGATATCACTAACTAGAGGTTCAGGCTATGGTTGGGACGATCGCAAAATGGGGAAACAGTCTTGCTATTCGGATTCCACAGAATTTAGCTAAAAAGATTAACTTGGTTGAGGGTTCCGAAGTGAAGCTTATCTTGATAGATGGCAAGCTGACAATCGAGCCTATCGTTCGTCGGCGGTATTCGCTTGAGGAGCTGATCGAAGCAATGACGCCAGAGAATCTTCATACTGAGATTGATACTGGAGTTGCTGTGGGGAACGAAGTTTGGTGACACAATCAAATCCCTACATTCCGAGTCGAGGCGATATCGTTTATTTAGACTTTGACCCAACTAAGGGACACGAGCAAAAAGGACTTAGACCTGCTTTTGTGCTGTCGCCTCGCTCCTACAACGAGAAAAGCTCCTTAGCTCTATTTATGCCGATTACAAAACAACAAAAAGGGTATCCTTTTGAAGTTATCCTACCCACTGGATTAACAGTTCAGGGCGTAATTCTTGCAGATCAAATTAAGTGTTTAGACTGGAAAGCTCGCGGTATTCGATTGGTTGAGTCGGTATCTCAAGATGTAATTGAAGAGGTGCAAGCTAAAATAGAGCCGTTGTTATTCTAAAAGCATGGAGTTCACGGGGCTGCGGAAATCAGACGATCGCGCTTTTCCTGAAATTACCTATGTGCGCGGCGCTAGCGGCGAACTCGTACCCGTTTTGCGCGGCACTAGCTTGCGGGTGCAAACAGTAGTTATTGCAGCCCATAAATGGGGTTTTTCGCCAAACCAAATTGCCACTGAGTATGATTTAAGTGAAGCTCAAGTGAACGATGTTTTCGCTTTTTATGCAGCCCACTCTCAGGAAATAGATGCCTCTATTGCCGCTGAGCGAATTATCGAAGCTGCCAATGTGTAAACTGCTATTGCATCTGGATATCGATTATGACCATCAAAGAACAACTTCTCCAAACCATTGAAACACTGCCTGATGACTTGCTAGCACAAACGCTGCAATTCGTCCAAACCCTTCAGCATCCCATTCAGAAAACTCCAGGAATTTGTGGCGGTGCAGCGCGAATTCGCGATACCCGCATTCCCGTCTGGACGATTATCGCCTACCAACAACAGGGCGCAACTGAAGCCGAACTTCTCTATAATTATCCAGGACTTACCCTTCAAGATTTGCAAGCGGTTGCGAACTATTACGAAAACAACCGAGAAGAAATCGAGCTGTGGCTTGCTGAAAATGAATAACTGTCGATGCTAAAGTTTTACTCAAATGAAAACTTCGCTATGGCGATCGCCCCAACCAACTTATCAATCTCCGCCTCAGTTGTAAAATAGTGAACACAAGCCCGCACACAGTCAGGATTAAGAATAGTCCTTACCATAATTCCCTGTTTCTCCAACAAATTGACAAGCTTGTTGTGCGGCATCCCATTAGTTAATCGAAACGAAACTAAACCCGCTTCCGGCGCAGATTTCCGCAAACATTCCACATCGGGAAGTACCGACAAACGCTCCCAGAGATACTTACTTAAACGGCAAATTTCTGCATACCTTTCCTCGATCGTACCCCATTCGTGCTGCAGGGCGATCGCACTCCGCAAACCCGCATACAAAGGATAAGCCGAAGTCGCAATTTCATAGCGCTGCGATCCAGACTTCCACCCAAGGACTTTAGCATTAGCATCCGTCACAATTCCCCGCCAACCGATAAACACCGGATGCAAATCTGCCAAAGCTTCAGCACTCACATAAAGTCCGCCCAAACCTTCCGGGCCGCACCACCATTTATGACCCGTAAAAGCATAAAAGTCAACCCCCGATTCAATCAAATTTAAAGGCAAAACCCCCACAGATTGAGCCGCATCAACTAACACTCTAACTTTGTGATTCTTTGCAGGCAATTCCTCTTGTCCCCCCCCTTGAATCAGCGGAAATTCCTCTTGTCCCCCCCCTTGGCAAGGGGGGGTTAGGGGGGGTTCATGACACACTTTCACAATCTCAGCCAGAGGCAAAACTTGGCCAGTATTCCACAAAATGTGACTGATAACCAACAAGCGAGTATTTGGCCGCAAACTATCAGCAATCACCGCCACCGGATCGCCCTCATTCAAAGTTGCCGCCAACGGACAAACAGAAACCTCAATGTTGAAACGGCGCTGAAGTTCCATTACACTAGCTACAATGCCGTGGTGTTCGCAATCAGAAAGCAGCAAATGGTCGCCTGCTTTCCAGTCAATGCCCCACAGCGCAATATTGCAGCCGACGGTGACATCTTCAGTTAGGGCGATGGTTTCAGGAGGTACCGTCAACTCAGATGCGATCGCACGTCGCGTCAGCATCGCCTCCTGAACCACCCAAGCCCCCACCTCCCCCGAAAACGGCCCCCCAAGCTGCACCCGTTTGTAAGCCTGATAAATCGCGTCTAAAGCAGGCTCAGGCAGTGGCCCTTGTCCGCCGTAGTTAAAATAAGCTTTATTGGCCAAAGCTGGGAATTGTTGCCGGTGATTGTCCTTTGCCATTTTTTTTGGGGAATTATTGATAGCGTTAATATTGAATAACTAATGCTGTGAATTTTATACCTTTTGCCTGATACTCTATGCCTTGCGAATACTAAATGTTAATAACTGACAAACTGCTACTTTCCTATCAGCGATGCCATCTCCGAGCATTTTTAGACACCTGCGGAGACTGGAAACAACTAGATCCCCCCAGCGACTTTTTGCTGAAACTGATGCGCGACAGCGCGACATACCAGCAGCAAGCTTTGGAACACGAGACTTACCAACAACCATATTATCCTAGAGGGGATTGGGAAGCTGGCGCGGCCGCTACATTGAGTTTAATGCAGCAAGGGGTCGATCGCATTTACCGAGGAGTTCTGATCCGGGGCGAATTCGGCAAAACCAACGCCGCAACAACTTCTCTGGTAGGAATTGACAATCAATATTTCCCAGAATTTGGCGAAATCCCCGAAACTCCCGTTGATTTTTCATCCTTCAATCTTCCCTCTTCAAACATTACCCTGATTAGCCGCCCCCATTTATTAATTAAACAGCCGGGACAATCAAAATTTGGCAATTGGAGTTATACTACTGCGGATATTTGGCTTAGCAAGCGACCCAAACTAGAGTATCAAATTATAGCAGCTTTTCACGCCCAAGTTTTAGCTTCCGTGCAGGAAACAATGCCCGATACTGCGTGGCTGATGCTGCGAAAAAAAGGGCTGTGCTCGGTGAATCTCGGTCAGCGAACTCCTCAGATGTTCGAGATTTTAGATGATTGCATTCAGATGATAGAAAATCGGGATAAACCAGAGGTGTTCATTTCCCGGCAAAAGTGCAATCTTTGCGGTTGGTATACTATCTGTCACGCCGAAGCCGAATCTATTAAACATCTTTCGTTATTGCCGGGAGTTACTGCCAGCCGCTATGCTAGACTAAAAACTCTCGGAATTACTGATGTAGAAGCTCTCGCTAATGCTAGTTCCGAACTGCTAGCTGAGTATCCAGAATTCCCGGATCGAGTTGCTTTTGATGTGGTGCAGCAAGCTAAATCGCACTTGCTAAATCAACCGCTGTTGCGGGAAGAAGGAAGAAGGAAGAAGGAAGAAGGAAGAAGGGAAGAAGGAAGGCAAGACACGGATTTTGACACGGATACAGGGATTAACGATCGAGAAGAACGTAGAAGTGAGAATTCAGAAGAACTTAACTCATCTGAAATAGTACCAGATATTGCAGACAAGATCGTGAATGACATAGCAGTTGAGAAAGTAAAAATTAGAGAAAATAAACCTGCGATATCTTCTATACCCGCGCCAATTCTCCGCAAGAAACCAATTCCGTATTCCCAATCGGTCTTTTTGCCGATCGCCCCAATCGAACTCTACTTTGATATTGAAGCGGAACCAGACTTAAATTTAGATTACCTCCACGGTGTCTTAGTTGTGGACAGGTACAACAATACTCAAAAATTCCACGGTTTTCTAGCAGAATCGGCAGCAGAGGAAGGTGCAATTTGGGAGCAGTTTTTAGAATTAATGTGGGCTTATCCTATTGCTCCGATTTTCCATTTTTGCGACTACGAAGTCAAGACTTTTAAGCGGCTGGCTAAACTTTACAATACTCCAGCTTATTTGTGGAAACCCGTGCTGAAACGGTTTGTAGATATTCACAAACAAGTGACGCAAAAAGCGATTATGCCGGTGGAAAGTTACGCCCTTAAACCCATTGCCCGCTGGCTGGGTTTTGACTGGCGAGATGCTAAGGCTAATGGTGCTCAGTGCGTCTGCTGGTACGACGATTGGCTCAAAACCGGCGATAGATCGCTCTTGGAGGCGATCGTCCGCTACAATGAGGACGACTGTCGTGCTACTTATGTGGTTAAAGATTGGTTGACCAATTTTTTGTTAAGTCAGAAACAGTGAATTTATGATTTAACGAACCGCGAAGGCGCAAAGGCAGCGAAGGAGGAAAGGGAAGAGGAAGGTAGATAATAATGTATTTATTGGTAAAATGCGAAGGCTAGCAAAAGCAATTATATTTATTGTCTGTTTTTTGATGGCAGCAAGTCTTGCTATTTGGGTAAATCAATCAGCTCAATCTTTCGCTGTTACGAAAATTGATTTTATCGGCAGAGCAATATTTCCTACAGGTTCTCCGTTTCAGGGGACGGAAATTGGCGGACTTTCGGGCATTACTTATGATGCCGAAAAACAAGTTTATTATGCCATTTCTGATGACCGCAGCAGCAAGGCTCCGGCGCGCTTCTATACTCTAAAAATTAACTTGCAATCTGGTAAACTGGAAAAAGAGCAAATTACTTTTACTGGTGTCACTACTTTATTAGATGAAAACGGCAAAGGTTTTCCTGAATTAAGTTTAGATCCCGAAGGGATAGCTTTTACTGGCAATAGCGTGTTTGTTTCTTCTGAGGGAGATGTCGATCGCCAAATAAATCCTTTTATCAAAGAGTTCTCCCTCGATGGTAAACTCCTGAAAACGCTGGCAATTCCTGAACAATTTTTGCCCGACGACAAAGGCACTAAAGGCATCCGCAACAATCTCGCTTTTGAAAGTTTAACTTTAACGCCCGATCGCAAATACTTATTTACAGCTACCGAAAACGCCTTGGTTCAAGATGGCGCCGCAGTTTCCCTGGAAACCGGGAGTCCGTGCCGGATTTTGCGCTACGATGCGGTGAGCGGCAATCCAGAAGCATCGTTTCTCTACATCACCGAACCGCTACCCGCGGGCGCGAATCCTGTGGGAAAATTAACTAGCAACGGTTTAGTGGATTTGTTGGCGATCGACGATAACCGCTTGCTGAGTTTAGAGCGTGCTTTCTCCCTGGAAACCGGCACAACTATCAGAATTTTTGAGATTTCTCTGGAAAAGGGCGATCGTATAGAAGCACTCGAAAGCCTCAAAAGCCGTCTGGGCGAGGCTTCTCCCGTTCAAAAACGCCTGCTGCTGGATTTGGAAACCCTGAAAATCCCCCTAGACAACATTGAGGGGTTGACATTGGGCCCCGACCTGGCGGATGCTAGCAAAGGTCTGATTTTGGTGAGCGACAACAACTTCAGTCCCCTGCAAGAGACTCAAATTTTGGGCTTCCAAATAAAAGTTCAAAAAACCTCTTGACAAAAGGTGAAGTTATAGGCATAATAGAAATTGTGCCTGAAAAAAAGGCAAAACGAGGGACAGTAGTTCAATTGGTTAGAGCACCGCCCTGTCACGGCGGAAGTTGCGGGTTCGAGCCCCGTCTGTCCCGTTCTCTCGTAAGTCGAAAGTTTTAAATACAAAGTTTAACCTTTGAGTATTTGATTGATTCAGTAAGGAGGAGGGAAATATGACCGTTACGCTCATTAACCCCTCGCCAGAAAAAACTACACAACGGGTGGTATTATCTAATATCAGTTGGCAGACTTATCAAACTTTATTAGCAGAAGCGGGAGACAAGAGAGCCTCGCGTTTTTCGTATTGTCACGAAGTATTAGAAATTATCATGCCATCAGATTTGCATGAAACAGTTAATTGTTTGTTGAAACAGTTTGTGACTACTTTAAGTGACGAATTAAAATTGAAACGCAAGGGATTTGGTTCGACGACTCTAAACCGTGAAGATTTAAAACAAGGTGCAGAACCGGATTCCTGTTTTTATATCCAAAATGTCGATCGCATTCGCGGCCGCAAAATTAACTTGTCAATCGACCCGCCACCTGATTTAATCATCGAAGTCGATCTCACCAGTCCATCTACTAATCGCTTTACTATCTACAAAAACTTAGGAGTTCCTGAAATTTGGAGATATGTCGGAGAGACTGTACAATTTTTTCAACTTCAGAACGGAGAATATGCAAGCTGTGAATACAGTGGCGCTTTTCCGATTGTTTCTTCAGGAATAATCAATCAATTTTTGCAGATGGCCGAGACGGAGGATGATACGACTATAATTGAGGCTTTGCGAGTATGGGTGAGGCACCAGTTGCGATCGCCAGAAAATGAGCAATAATACTAAAATTGATTTAACTAATTCCTTTCTCCCACGGACGATCGACCCAGCAGCGATCAAAGGTGTGGAATAATAAACGGTCGGGCTATCTGATATGTCAAAACCAGGACGATGGGCACGAGAATCGGAATCGCAACTAGCAGTCCCCATTTGCCAAACCTAAGTTTTTGACCGTCCGATTTTAACAGGAAAATCACAGCGGCAATTCCCATAAGTATCCAGAGACCACCGAAGCCCATGAAGACTGTATAGCCTGCATCTTGCATTTTTTTTGACCTTTAATAGTAGTCCATCTTTAAGGTTAGTTGCAGTCTGTTTCTGCTGACATCTTCTGATAGACCGATCGCACTTATTAAATATTACTCATTTTGAGTTGGGTTGGCAGCGGCCCTGAATTTCGCACTCGATCCGCTGAGTTCGATCGTTCATAATAGTTGCTAAATCCGGCCTTCCCGTCAGCTTCAGCCGCCAGTCTGCCCAAATTCCGTACAGCCAATTGGCGATCGCCCCGAACACTGGTAACTTAGTAACTGCATAAACCCATCCCATACCTAAAATCTCGTAGGTGCGGCGAAAAACCTCCACATTTTTAATTGCCGTACCGTCGGGTAATATCGCGTGAATCCGACCCATCGCCGTTTCGTAGTCGATTCCGCCGTGGGCCTCCGGGTTGTAGCCATCCTCCGCGATATCCACAAACGACACTAAACCTCGCCCCGCGTCGCGTTTTTTTAAGAAATTAACCTCCCGCACGCACAGAGGACATTCACCGTCGTACAGCAACTCAATCTGCCAAGCAGGCGCAGCAGACTCGGGTGAGGTCGCAACAGATTCGGAAAACTCGGTTTTAGCAGCAGACATAGGGAAATATATTTGAATGTCGTCGATCGCACACAAACATTTTACAAGAATTATTTGGTAGCCCTACGACAGTTATTTGTGCTTTGAAAATAGTCCCAAAGGTGAATCCAGTCTGGGCCGCCCGCAATGCTAATATCATCAAGATGCCTTCTCGTGCCTTGCCGGAGACTTTCGCCCGCTCGCCCGATCGTCTATTATCAAACAATTCAAGGCAAAGCACCTGCCAAGCACAACTATTAAGTCGGCAATAAAATATAATAAAATTTGAAGTCTTAAACATCAGCTATTCCCCCAACCAGCAAATCGCCCAATCTAAAAGCAAAAATCTACATGAATGTCAGAGTCCGTCTAGCCCCCAGTCCCACCGGAAACCTACACATCGGTACCGCCAGAACCGCCGTATTCAACTGGCTGTTTGCCCGCAACCAAGGCGGCACATTCATCCTGCGGGTAGAAGACACAGACGTAGAACGTTCTAAAAGCGAATACACCGATAACATCCTCGAAGGACTCACCTGGCTGGGTCTGAACTGGGACGAAGGCCCGAGTTTTCAGTCGCAGCGTCTGGAAACCTACCGCCAAACAGTCCAAACCCTGCTAGACCAAGGACTCGCTTACCGCTGCTACACCACGCCGGAAGAACTAGACCAGATGCGGGAAGAACAAAAAGCCAACAAACAGGCCCCCCGCTACGATAACCGCCACCGCAACCTCACTCCCGAACAGCGAGAAGCTTTTGAAGCCGAAGGGCGGCAAGCTGTAATTAGGTTTATTATCGAGGACGATCGCACGATCGCTTGGAACGACACGGTACGCGGCACCGTAACCTGGAAAGGTGGCGACCTCGGCGGCGATATGGTAATTGCCCGTGCATCCAGCGGCGGCGTCATCGGCCAACCCCTCTACAACCTCGCCGTAGTTGCAGATGACATCGACATGGGCATCACCCACGTCATCCGCGGCGAAGATCACATCGGCAATACTCCGAAACAAATATTGCTATACGAAGCTTTGGGCGCGACAATCCCAGAATTTGCCCACACGCCGCTGATTTTAAACTTGCAAGGGCAAAAACTTTCTAAACGCGACGGCGTAACCTCGATTTCTGATTTCAAAGATATGGGTTACGTCCCCGAAGCTTTAGTTAATTACATGACTTTGCTGGGCTGGACTCCCCCGGACTCAAAGCAAGAAATATTTACACTCTCCGAAGCTGCTGCAGTATTTACATTCGATCGAGTCAACAAAGCCGGTGCAAAATTTGACTGGGATAAACTCAATTGGCTCAACGGTCAATACCTGCACAAAATGCCAGTGCCGCAATTGACAGATTTGCTGATACCTTATTGGTGGCAGAAAGGCGGTTATGAGTTTGACTCCGAGGCAGACCGCCCCTGGCTCGAACAAATAGCTGCATTAATCGGCCCGAGTCTCGTTCGCTTAACCGATGCTGTGGATATGTGTAAGGTGTTCTTCTCCACCACGGTGGAATACGAAGAAGAAGCACTCGCACAGTTGCAGCAAACAGGGGCTGCACGGGCTTTACAAGCAGTTGTAGAAGCGATGGAAAGTCATTCATCCCTGACATCAGCGGAAGCTCAGAAAATCACTAAAAAGCTCAGTAAAGAGAAAAATCTTAACAAAGGGCTAATTATGCGATCGCTCAGAGCCGCTCTGACAGGTGCAATGCACGGCCCCGACCTGATAGAATCTTGGGTAATCCTTCACCAGCGAGGAACGGCTAAAACCCGTTTGCTTGATGCCATTAGTAGCTTGAATTTGCCGGCTGTTGGTGTCGCGGCCGAAACTCCTACCCCAGAACAACTAAAGGCAGAAACAGTCGCCGAAACTCCTGCTACAGAACAGCCAGGAGTCGAAACACTGATTGTTGAAACAGCAGCTGCAGAGGTGACAGCAGTAGAAATACCGGCTCCCGAAACAGTCGCAGCGTCGGTTTCAGCAGTCGAAATACCGACTCCAGAATCAATCTCCGCGTCCGTAACAGCAGTCGAAATACCGGCGGCCGAAATAGTCGGAACGGAGGTCGCAGCAGTCGAAATATCGCCTGTGGAAACAGTCGGCACCGAGGTTTCAGCAGTCGATATTTCGGCAGTTGAAACAGCCGCAGCAGCAGTTGAAATACCTGCCGCCAACCAGCAAAAAACTATTGCGAGTGGAGAAATGACTTCATCAAACGAACCAGAAACAACCGTTATCATCACCGAAATTCCTGCCGAGAATGAAGCAGACAGTTCGATCGGTACAACAAAAGTCATAATTACCGAAGAACCGCCAAGTCAGGCCCAGCAGATCAAAGAACAAATTATCGCAATTTTGTCCGAGTTTCCCGCTTACATCGGCAGCTTTTACGAACAGTACAAAAGTCCCCTGACTGTTGTAGGTGTAATTTTAGCCTCGATTATCTCTTTGAAAGTGCTTTTGGGCATAGTAGACGAACTCAACGACATCCCCCTGCTAGCACCCACATTTGAGCTAATTGGTATCGGATACACCGTGTGGTTTGTCTACCGCTATTTGCTGCGATCGTCCAACCGGCAACAATTAGCTCAAGAAATTCAAGCCTTGAAAGAACAAATTTTAGGCAAAAAATCCTAAATTTTTGCTGTAATTTGTTGAATTATTACCCGACACTGACAACTTGAAATAAGTTGTTAGTGTCGGGTTTTTAAATGACTAATAATTAATGATATTAATTCCGGTAACATCTTCCGGGGTAAAATCCAGTCAACAGTCAACCGCGGATGGTGCAACCGGACTTGAGATAATTCATCTGCGTTAATCTGTGTCGATCTGCCCTCATCTGCGGTGAAAACAAGAGAATATATTAACCGCCCCGGACAAGGGATTGACGCCCATTCACGCAGAGGTCGAGAAGAGAGATAGGAATAACTCCAATGCTAACATATTTGATATGACTGATGACTAAATAACAATTAACTAAACCCCAGCCGCAGTAAAAGCCGCCCAATAATAAGGATTAGCAAAAGGATAGGGTTTGCGGTTGCGAATTTGCTGCAAAGAAGCCTCCGCAATCAGGCGAGATCTTTGAGAAAGCCGATCGAACATTTGCGAAATTTGAGGCTGGAAATCCGCCAACAACACCTCCAATTCCTCGCCAGTCAAATCCCGCAGCCACCGTTGAGCGTCCCCCAGCGCGATCGCCACATCTCCCACCTGCAACCGAGAAAACCGTCCGAGATTTTCATAAAACTTGCTCGTCAGCAGCACCGTCGAAACATCGTTCACCTTCCAAAGACTGCTGACAACACTAGACGTGCCAGCATACAACAAACCCGCCGACAAACCGACAAAATCTTCAGCACCGCGGACTCCGCCGGCCGCAATTTCACAAGCCGATAAAGTAACTAAAAAATATTGCCGAAAATCGAGATTAAAAATTTCCTCTAAACTCAGAGAATCATTTCTCAAAAACACTGAGGATTTCAGAGGCAAAGCCAAATTAAGCAAACTCAAACAAGCAAAATGAGCGCATTTTTTCTGCTGCCAATCACCTATTGGCTGGGGTAACTCCCCATTATTAGCAGACATGGCTGGGGAAAAAGCCTCTTGAATTCCAGGCTTGTCGCGCACAAGTTCTGCACTGGAAAAATACTGGGAAATATTGCCGATTTCAATATTGCTGTAGAGCGCATCTTTGGTGAAAGTTGGAACTGCTAAAAGGCGATCCAAACCCGGTCTGTATCGACCAATAGCTGCTTGGTGCGCGCTTTGTTTCAACAGCAATAGCTGACAGCTAGGAGCATACCGAATTCCTCCAGCAAATCGATCGATCAAATAAGCAGCAGGCGCTGCAACCTCGCCAAAAGCCGAAGCTTGAGAAAAATCCGAAGCGCTGTGGGCATCCCGATCGAAACCGCTGCGATCGCCCCAGTGATATCTAAACATTCCCCCGCCCTCCTCAAACCCGTCTCTCACCCCCAGAGGCAAAGCGTGGAGCGGCAAAGCGTGCAAAAATCGGTGCGGCACAAAAATCAGCCGATCGCAATTCTCCGGAATCAGCGCCACCACTCGATCTATTTCCAGCAGCGCGGCCAAGCGTTTGAGGCGAGCCGGGAGATGATTGATCCAGCGACCTTTTTGTTCGGAATAAGCGCTGAGGTACTCCTGAGCCCAACTTTCGGCAGCCAAAGCATTTGCCGGCGAACACAGGTGAACGGCCGGATATTGTGCAGTCTTGACCACCACAAAAGCAACCAGCACATCCCCCAAACTCGCCCACACGACAGCAGCGCAATTGGCATCAGGCAACAATTGGCGAATTTGCTCGAAAGCGATCGGTTCAACTTTGCGAGCTAGGCTGAAGAAAGGGTCGTTTGCCTGCACCTCCCGAGCAATCAACCCATCAAACTGCCGCCACAATTGATTTAAGTGCATGAAGTCGGAGTTCGGCAGCAGAGAACCGCTGTTTAAACCTTGGCTGTCGCCTTCAGAAATCAAGGTAGTGCTAGGCTCGAGCTCTCGCTGTTCTTGATGCCGCTGTTCCCTGGCTATTTCAAGTTGCAGCGACTCCAACTCGCTTAGCACCCCTGCCGAAATTTCGGCTTTCGGAGTCAAGTCGCATTTTACCAGTAGTTCTACCAAATTCCGATTTTTGTGGCGTTCGGTGTATTCCAGGGCCTTAGAACAATATTCAGGTTGGGCGCGGCCGAGTTCCAGGCAAACTTGCACCAGGCATTTATAGAGTCCAGTCCAGGTGCGGGCTAATTTTAGTTTTGCGGTAGTAGCCCGATCGCCCAAATCGCTCACATCAGCTTCTGGTTCGGATCGCAAGAATTCAACAGTATCGACAGCAGCAGTAAAAACGCCGTAGGCGCGAAGCAAGTCGCCTCGAACTCGGTAAGCTTGACCCAAATAAAATAAAATTTCAGCCCAGCGGTGAGGATAGGTTTCGCGAGTGTAGACTTCGGCGGCACGCTGATAGCAGCCGATCGCACTTTCGAGGTGGGACGGGTTGTCCGTCTTCGTCAGTTCGGAAAAAGCCCTACCGAGATAAATTTGCAGCATTGCCCAGCGCTTGGGAGATCCCTGTCTGGTGTAGACTTGGCCGGCATTTTGATAGCAGGCGATCGCGCTTTTGAGGTTGCGGTTTTTTTCCCCTTTCACGTGTTCGCTGAAAGCGCGGCCGAGGTAGGCGCAAAGCATTGCCCAGCGTTCGGGAGATTTTTGGCGGTTGCAAAATAGCAAAGCATTTTGAAAGCAGGCGATCGCCATTTCGATATTTTCGGCTTTTTCCCCTTTCACCCGCAGGCTGTAGATCCTGCCTAGGTAAGTTTGGATCGAAGTCCAGGCTTCGGGAAATTTGATGCGGGTGTAGACTTGTAAAGCATTTTGAAAGCAGGCGATCGCCATTTCCACATTTTCCACCGGATCGCCTTTGATCCGATCGATAAACACCCGGCCCAAATTTCTTTGAGTCGTCGCCCACTGCAGCGGAAAAGCTTCGCGAGTCCGCACTTGCAAAGCTCTCTGATAGCAGGTAACTGCGTATTCGAGATTTTCAGCTCGATTGCCCTGCAGCAACTCGCAGTAAGCATTTGCCAAATTATTTTGAGTCGTGGCCCAACGCCGGGGAAACACCTTGCGATTGTAGACTTGCAAAGCATTGTGGTAGCAAGCGACCGCCTGTTCCAGATTTTGGGCTTTGTCGCCCTGCAGCCGGCGGCTGTAAGCGCGGCCGAGATTGTTTTGAGTGCTCGCCCACTCTTGCCCGAAAGCCTCGCGGCTGCGAACTCGCAGCGCCTTTTCATAGCAGGCGATCGCCTGTTCTAGATTGTCTGCCGGATCTCCCCTGAGGCGCTCGCTGTAAGCGTTGCCCAGATTGTTTTGCAGCGTCGCCCACTGTTCCGGGTACTGTTCGGGAGTGCGCACTTGTAGGGCATTTTCAAAGCAAGCGATCGCCTGTTCGATATTTTGAGCCTTATCACCCTTGGGGCGATCGCTGTAAGCGTTGCCCAGATTGTTTTGCATCACCGCCCATTCTTGGGGAAAATCTTTGCGGGTAAACACCTTCGCAACTGTTTCGTAACCGGCAATTTCGATTTCCAAGTTATTAGCCTTGCTGCCTAGTGGAAACCGCCCTATTTTGTTGCTCAGATTGCCGATTAGGGCTGCAATGCGCCTGGTTTCCGATTCTTTGGCAGCAGGGAGCACCAAAGTTGCCCAGCAGCGCAGCAGTTGTGCGAAATTCTGGTCGAGTTTGTCTAAATTGCTTCTAAGCAACGGGTACACGTGCTGCGAATCGGCGCCCCGCGCCACTGCCTGCAAGACTTCGGCTAAAAAAGCCAGATATGCTGTCTCGGTTGCGGGCAATTGAGAATTGCCCTTTGCAGCTTCTAAGGGTGCGATCGCCCTTTGGAAAAATTTTGCAGCTTTCAGCAAACTTTCTCGCGTCAGTACCAGATCTTCCAAATAAAGCGTTTTGACGAACCCACAGTCGATCGACTTTGAGTCAGTCCTCAAAATCAAATCTATTCCTGAGTCCACAGGATTTTCCAGCAGCGCTTGGAGCATATTAACATCAGTTTTGCGACGCTGTTCGTCCATCGTGCATTCCGCCGAACTATTAACGATAGGATCGCTACGCCTCTAATCACTAATTCACTGGACAAAAACGGACTAATAATACAAATAAAAAACCTTCCCGGCCCCACAACTGATAATTTTTTCTAGCATACCTGCTGGCATTACAGGATAGGGGCTGTCGATATTGTTGCGGGGATGACCCGCTTTCGGGTAGGGCCTTTGATTGGTAGAAATTTCTCTCCCTCTGAATTTCTCAGGTGATTTTTTTGGCAGTCAAGGTTATTAAGGCTTGTAATGCTCAACTCACTTCCATACAGCTAAATACAGATGTTGAAAATTGAGCGGCGAGAGAGACAAGAGCACTCTTTGGTCTGGCGACCGGAATAACAGCGGCCCTGCTGGGCCTATCTCTCACCGAATGTACTGGTTATCCAGCACTGTCGAGTGTTTAGCCGATAGCTGCTTCCGTGCAGCAATTAAATCACTTCCTGATTTAAATTTCAATCCCTAACCGGATGTACGAGTCTCCGAGAGATTCTAGATTAAAGGATCGAATCAGTTAAACCAGGATTCAAAAGTCGCAACTGACAGGCAGATAGCGAGACTAGCACCTACAATCGCTAATAATATTTTCGCGTTAATCTTTGGTAAAATCCCGGTTTAACGAGCCGTCACTGTTTCGGGGCGTTTCACAGAGAATATTCGAGTTGATGATACAAGTCTATTTTATCTTGATGTATTTGGCTCGATCGGCGTTCCGCAGCCGTTAAAAATCCCAAACCCGGAGTCTGTTAACTTTAAGACTTAGGTACAGGGATTAAAGAAACCGGGTTTTTCCACATCAACCCCCCCGACCGAGTTGCAGGGGGGCAGGTTGACATTTACCCCATCGGACTTAGGCTAAGAACCCCGGTTTTTGGGAAACTATTGGGTTTGGTAACGAGAAATCAGGAAAGAAACCGGGTTTAGTCGGAATAGTGCATCTAGATATGGCAATCGCCCGGTTCAGCGCTACGGCTAACAAAAATTAACTCACTAGATTTAGTCTACCGCTTGAGAGCGCAGGGCTGATTCCACTGCCAGCAGAGCTCGATCGACTTCAGCGGCAGTGACAATCAGCGGCGGGACAAACCTCAGCACTTTCGGCCCTGCAGGAACCAACAGAACTCCCGCGGCGATGGCAGATTTGACGATATCGGCCGATGTAAGTTCGATGTCGGCTTGCAATTCCATCCCGACAATCAAACCCCAGCCGCGCACCTCAGCAATTAAATGCGGATATGCCGCCGCCAACTTGTTGAGCCCTGCTTTTAACTGTTCCCCGCGCTGCTGCACGTTTTCCAGAAGGTTTTCCCGTTCCAAAGTTTGGCACACGCACAAAGCTACAGCGCAAGCAAAAGGATTGCCGCCGAAAGTGCTGGCGTGACTTCCCGGTTCCAATACATCGCAGGAAGATTTGCACAGCATAGCGCCGATCGGGATACCGCCGCCCAATCCTTTGGCAGATGTAAAGATATCCGGTTCAATGCCGAGGTTTTCGTAGCCCCAGTATTTGCCGGTGCGTCCCATCCCGACTTGCACTTCGTCGAGAATTAGCAAAATGCCTTTTTCGTCGCAAATTTCGCGAATTCGCTGGAAGTAAGCGATATCTCCGGGGCGAACTCCGCCTTCGCCTTGCAGCGCTTCCAGCATAATTGCTGCTACTTGGCGTTCGTCTTTGTCGAGTTGCTCGATCGCGCTTTCGATCGCACTAATATCGTTGTACGGCACGTAGTGAAATCCGGGAACCAAAGGACTAAAACCCTTCTGGTATTTAGGCTGTCCCGTGGCCGTAATTGTCGCCAAAGTCCGCCCGTGGAAACTCGCAACGGCGGTAACGATTGTCGGATTCGAGATATGTAATTTTTCCTGGGCGTACTTGCGGGCAAGTTTAATTGCCGCTTCATTAGCTTCCGCGCCGGAGTTGCAAAAGAAGGCTCTGTCCGCGCAAGAATGGTCTACAAGCCACTTTGCCAGCTCGCCCTGTACGGGGATGTAATAAAGATTAGAAACGTGGTGCAGGGTCTGAATTTGCTGAGTTACCGCTGCAATCATTGCCGGGTGGGCGTGTCCGAGAGTGCAGGTAGCAATACCAGCCACAAAATCGAGATATTCGCGGCCCTCGGTATCCCAAACGCGGCAGCCGAGGCCCCGTTCTAGGGCGATCGCAAAACGCCCGTAGGTTGACATTACATAGCTGTCGAAGCTTTCAGAACTGAACAAACTGGCTTCGGCTTCCACGCTTGGTTCTTTTAGTAAGGTTTCTGGACTCACGAATCGCTCCTTAACACATAATATGCAGACCTCGATTGTACGGTAAAAATCCAGGTTAGCGGTGCAAGCTGTTAGTTTTGTCATAAAATCGTAACAGTAACATCAATTAATCCCTCACAAATCTACTGATGAGTTATTACATTTCTCCTAACTTTCTCGATAAAGTTGCGGTGCACGTCACTAAGAACTTTTTAAATTTGCCCGGGGTAAGAGTTCCCCTAATTTTGGGAATTCACGGCCGCAAAGGAGAAGGCAAAACTTTTCAAACCGAACTGGTTTTTCGGCGGATGGGCTTTGAACCGGTGATGATTTCTGGTGGGGAATTAGAAAGCCCGGATGCAGGAGATCCGGCGCGTTTAATTCGCTTGCGCTACCGAGAAGCTGCGGAGCAAATTCGCGTGCGGGGCGAGATGTGCGCCATTTTTATTAACGACTTGGATGCCGGTGCGGGCAGGTTTGATACTACTACTCAATATACTGTCAATACTCAGATGGTCAATGCGACCCTGATGAATATTGCTGACAATCCAACTAACGTGCAGTTACCGGGAAGTTATGACAGTACGCCGCTGCACCGAGTGCCGATTATTGTCACCGGAAATGATTTTTCTACGCTGTACGCGCCGCTGATTCGCGACGGGCGGATGGAAAAGTTTTATTGGGAACCCAGCCGGGATGATAAAATTGGGATTGTTGGGGGAATTTTTGAGTCTGACAAATTGTCAAAAACAGAGATTGTGGGGTTAGTCGATCATTTTCCCGATCAGGCGATCGACTTTTTTAGCGCTTTGCGATCGCGCATTTACGACGAACAAGTTCGCGAATTTATTCACAAAGTAGGAATCGAGCGAGTTTCCAAGCGTTTGGTAAACACTTTGGAAGCAGCGCCCGATTTCAAAAACCCGGATTTCAGCCTCGCTCATTTATTAGAAATGGGCAGTTTGATGGTGGGCCAACAAAAGCGGATTCAGGAAATGCGCTTAGTAGATGAATACAACCAATCGCGGCTTTTCAACGTTAAAGGAACCCCTAACGCCCCTGCTGCTGCGCCCGCGCCAAGTCAATTAAACGACCCGTCATCCAAATATTATAAGGCTTACGATGAGCCAAGTTCAGAAGGTGGTAACGGTCATGCGGCGCGGCTGAGTTCCGAGGTATTGGAACAAGTGCAGCAGTTGTTAGCAAGAGGCTGCAAAATTGGCATAGAATATGCAGATAATCGGCGATTTAAAACAGGTTCTTGGCAAAGTTGCGCCACAATTCAAACTGCACAGGAAAAAGATGTGGTTGCATCTTTAGAAACTTGTTTGGCGGAACACGGCGGCGAATACGTGCGGCTGATTGGTATCGATCCAAAAGTCAAGCGGCGGGTAGTTGAAACAATTATTCAGAGGCCAAAGTAGGGTAAGCTGTTTCAGATTTAAATTCTTACATATTGGGGGTGTTGCTCAAAGCCCACCCCACAAAATTTTGATTGTTTTTTACATAAAATAGACCTATGACGATCGTTCACTTTCATCTCTTGAAATTATCTGCGTTCATCTGTGTTTATCTGCTTGAAATCTGCGGTTAACCGGCTCTATCAAAGATTTATCCAATCACTCTATTGTGCAAAAAATTATCAAAAGTTGCCCGATCGCACATAGCAACTTGAGCACCCACTTTAGTCGCGCACAGAGCGCCCGCTGCTGCGCCCCACCGCACCGCTTCTGACAAGGACAGACCGGCATCTAATGCAGAAGCCAACCCGCCGTTAAAAGCATCGCCAGCGGCCACAGTATCGATCGCCTCCACAGCAAAAGCCGGTACAAAAAACGTTTCATCCGCAGTAACAGCAACAGCCCCGCGATCGCCCAATTTGACAATAACATTCTTGACGCCGCGCTCCTGCAACTGTTTGGCAGCTACAATCGCTGTTTCGGTGTCATTCACCCGAAAACCCACTAACTGGCCGGCTTCCACTTCATTCGGCGTGATAATGTCAATTAGCGGATAAAGTTCCAGTGGCAAATCTGCCCTAGCCGGTGCTGGATCTAGAATAACTCGCACCCCCGCTTGACGAGCAGCTTTCGCAGCTTTTTGGACAACTTCCAGGGGAATTTCTAACTGTAACAGCAAGGATGTAGCTGCTGTTAAGAGTTTTTTGAGACGTTCTATATCTGCTTCACCGACATTGTTATTCGCCCCCGGAATCACAATAATATTATTTTGACCTGTCTCGTCTACCGCGATAATTGCCACTCCTGAATGAGTGTTTTGGTCTATTAATACATTGTCTGTATTTACCCCATAAGATTGTAAATTTGTCAATAATTCTTCAGCAAATTTATCGTTGCCGACGCGACCGATCGTGTGGGTGGAAGTGCCGAGACGGGCGGCGGCGACGGCTTGATTTGCTCCTTTGCCGCCGCCTGCAGTGAAAAAATTGCTACCGATGATAGTTTCCCCTGGCTGCGGCAACCGGGGAGTTTTTGCTGCTAGGTCGATGTTGATACTGCCGAATACGATGATGGTCATAAATTATTCAATTTGGTAATTGGTAAGCTGTAGCGCATTTAATTTGTCAGCTACTTTTTACTTAAACTCTGTGGGGCGGGCAGGATAGCCCGGGGCGATCGAGTTTCAATTTAAATGCCAAATAGCTTAATTGGTAATTGGTAATTTTCCCATTCTCCCACTTTCCCCCTCTCCCTCTCTCCCCCTCTCCCTCTCTTCCTTAAGACGTGCTAGAACAGTTATGGTCTCCACCGGTCAATTCAATGGCTGCAACTACTCTCGATCGCAATCCCTGTGTCCTGCTAGTTGAAACAGACGAAGTTCTCGCCGGACACTTGAGTCTAGATTTAAAATCCTCCGGCTACGAACCGGTAGTGGCTTCTAATACCGCCACCGGGCAACATTTAGCCCGTGAATTGCAGCCAGCTTTGATTGTAATCGATCGCATACTTGGCCCAGAGTCGGGGCTGTCACTGTGTTCTTACCTCAGAAGTATTGGCAATCGGGTGCCGGTGCTGCTATTGGTCGGTCGCGATACAGTTGACGATCGCGTCGCTTGTCTGGAAGCTGGTGCGGATGATTATTTTCTCAAACCTTACCGCACTGAGGAGTTTTTGCAGTTGGTGCGCTTGTATTTGCAGCCGGATAACACCAGCAACGAACAATTGAGGTTTGGCGATTTAGTTTTGGATTTGGCCTCTAGGCGGGCCCTACGCAACGGACGGGCGATCGACCTGACGATGAAGGAATTTGAGCTGCTAAAGTATTTGATGGAACATCCCCGCGAGGTTTTGACTCGGGAACAAATTCTGGAAAATGTTTGGGGTTACGACTTTTTGGGCGAGTCGAATGTGATTGAGGTTTACATCCGCTATCTGCGCCTCAAGATTGAAGATGAGGGCGAAAAGCGCTTGATTCAGACGGTGCGCGGTGTTGGCTATGTGATGCGGGAAGCTTGAAGCAGTCAGTTGACAGTTGTCAGTTGTCATCACTCAACGCAGTCAACAGTCAACAATTGCCAATCTAAAATCTAAAATCTAAAATCTAAAATAATTATGAGTTATTTAACTAATTTGCTCGGTATTGGAGTAAGTATATTTTTGCTGGGATGTTCGCCGATTTTACCTGTCGCAAATACTGGTGCTACTGGTATTTTGGCGGCTGAGTCTCCGACGGCGACAACATCGGGTCAAGTGCTGCCCGTTTCTGCTAGAGCTCGGATAGCCGATCGCCCAATCGAACTCGAAGTGGCGAAAACAGTCGAACAGCAGGCTATGGGTTTAATGTACAGAACTTCTTTGCCGGATGACAGAGGAATGCTGTTTGAGTTTAAACCGGCGCGGTTGGTCAATTTTTGGATGAAAAATTGCAAGATTTCTCTGGATATGATTTTTCTGCGGGATGGGGTGGTTGAGGCGATCGAAGTTTCTGCACCTCCTTGTACTGCCGATCCTTGTCCTACCTACGGGCCCAACACTGTTGTCGATCGAGTTATTGAGCTCCGGGGCGGGCGGGCTGCTGAACTCGGTGTCAAAGTGGGCGATCGTATTGAAATCGAGTTTTTTAACGAAAACCTCCATCAATAAACTATCCCCCGGTTTCCTTATTGCTTCTTTTTAGAATCCGTTACGGAATCCGTTGCCGAACTGCCCCCTGCCTTCGGAAGAGCGGAAAAAATTTAGAAACTTTACAAAAATTGATAAAATCTGTTAAAACATTAATGTAACATTCAGTACAAACACCAAAAGATTTGCTACGATGTCGATCTCAGTCAGTCAGAACTTGAGCTTGTTTCCGGAAGCTGTAGATTCTCGGTCGCAGGTATGAGACGAGTCAGCGACTCGTTACCAATCCTGAGAGACGATACTCAGCCTCAAGGTGTAGCAACACGAAAAGAAATTCTCTGGAAGTTCTGGCGATCGAGCTAAATCTACTAAACCTATCTAAAGTAATATGCTACGAGCCAACTTAATTGGCGTTAATTGGCAAAGTTAACTTCTGGTAGCAGATTGGGGTTGGCTCGAAATATCTAACGAAGTTTGCCGAAGTAGATGTGCGGATTCTGCATTTTGGCAGATGAAGTTAAACTCTGAACCTGGTTTAGTAGTTTTAGGTAGCAGAATTTATTCTGATTCGCACTGCAAAGATGCCGAGGTATTCAGTTTAGGTTCGATCGCAATCGCAAGTCGATCGGGCCGACATCAGCAAAATTGCAAAACCTTTCACTTTTTGGGAAAGGTTAGCTTGTGCGCTCGCACTCAGCATTATGTTTGGCAGTTCAACCGCTAATAGCGTTTTAAAAGCTATCGACGGTAACAAGACAAATTTAAAACTGGCTTATTACTCATCAAAAACATCAGGTTCACATCCGAAAATGGTGTCCTATACTTAGAGGTGAAATCAGATGGCACCCGCTAAATACACTCGATTAATTCGATTTTTACAAGAAGATTTGGCAATTTCTCCCGCGTCAATTGCTGTAGCCGAACGTGTCGGCGGTGACAAACAGCCGCAGCGCGATAAAGACCCGAATTCCTTGCCGATGGTTCTGTGGCAATACGGTTTAGTCACTCTCGAACAGTTGGATAAAATCTTTGATTGGTTATCCGAAGCATATTAAAAGGATTTTAGATTTTAGAGAGAATCCAAAATCCAAAATCCTTTAATAACTTGGATTAGGATTCAGCCAAGAATTTGGCAGCAGCGGCAACGCCGGCACCAGGAGTGTAGCCTTCATGACCCAATTCTCGCAACACGACTTCTAAAGAGGAAATTGCTGCTAGAATATCGCGATCGCACACAAACCCCAAATGACCGATTCGGAAGATTTTACCTTTCAAATGGTCTTGTCCGTCGGCGAGAGCAATGTCAAATCTTTTTCTCATCAAAGTCCGCACTTTTTGAGCATCTACGGATGCTGGCGGCATCACCGAAGTAATCGCAGGACTAGCGGCATCATCAGCGGCAAACAACGGCAAACCTAAAGCTTTTACAGCAGCGCGAGTAGTTGTCATTAAGCGTTTGTGCCGCGCGAAAACATTTTCCAACCCTTCTGTTTTCATCATCTGAAGCGATGCTTGCAGGGCAAAAAACATATTCACAGGGGGAGTAAAAGGAGTGGTATTTTTGGCAGCTTCTTTGCGGTATTTGCCCAAATCCAAATAATAGCGGGGCAGTTTCGCAGTTTTGTAAGCTTCCCAAGCTTTGGGACTGACTGCCACAAAACCCAAACCTGGAGGAATCATGTAAGCTTTCTGAGAACCCGAAGCAATGACATCGATGCCCCAAGCGTCCATCGGAATATTGACAGCGCCCAAGCTAGTGACAGCATCTACCATAATTAAAGCTTCGCCGTGTGCTTTAACGTGGCGGTTGATGGTTTCGAGGTCGTTGAGGACGCCGGTGGAGGTTTCCGAGTGGGTGATGATGACAGCTTTGATTTGCTTCTGTGTATCTGCTTCGAGTTTTTCGCGGAAGTGTTCGGGGTCTAAAGGTTGGCCCCACTCAGCTTTAATAATTTCGGCGTTTAAACCGTAAGCTTCGGCAACTTCAGCCCAACGTTCGCCAAATTTGCCGTTTGTACCGACTAAAACTCGATCGCCCGCACTTAAGAAATTAATTATCCCAGCTTCCATCGCGCCGGTACCGGAAACAGTTAAACTCAGCACGTCACTTTTAGTTTGGTGCAGCCATTTCAAATTTTCGGTACATTCTGCAAAAATCCCGTCAAATTCCTTGCTGCGGTGGCCCATCGGGTGTTTTGCCATCGCTAACAAGGCCGCTTCAGGCACCGGCGTCGGGCCGGGAATCATCAGCATTAATTTGTTGTCCATGATATTGTCCTAACTTTTCCTGTGGGAGTTCTATAGAATAAATCAAATACGATACGATACGTCGCGTCGATACTCTAAGTTTTTTAACTTTTAACTCCCTTGTGGTTAATTTCATTTAGAGACCAGCGGTGTTCTACCGCTAAGTTCGATCGCTCGCAGCTTTGTTCTAATTGCTTTTGAATGGCAAGGGCTTTACGCAGTGTAATAATAAGTTGGTGAACTTGTTGCTGCTGCGGCGATTGTGGACTTACAGCAAACATCGTTTTGCGCTCTAACAATTGAAGTAGCAATTCATAATGAATGTACGAAGGAAGGGGGATTGGCTCCATGAAAGCTAATATACCTCAGCGAACCGACACCCCATTGCAATTGCATGAGGCATCACAGGTGAACATTAGATGCCCGATTTTTTATTTGTTTTCTAACCGTACAAAAACCCCTGCTTTGCCGATCGCATATTCGGGGCTGGGTGCGTTGGACACGCTAAATTTTGCGCTCGACAGGCTTACAGAATAGATTTAATTGCTTTCTGGCAAAATATTTCTATGAAATATAGCTTTGAATGCTATTTTTTTTACAGTAGCGCTTTAGTCGATGCAGGCTAGAAATTCTCATTATTTACCTACTCAATCATTTTTTATCAGAATTATGGGTGGTTTGTCAAGCAGTCTCGCCTTTCACAGGCTGGGAGGGCGATCTGCCAGCGAGGCTAAAGCCGCACCCGGATCGGGCTGTTTGACTAGAGATTCGCCGATGAGAACGGCCTGAGCTCCGGCGCTGGCAACTTGAGCGAGGTCGTCGGGAGTGTGGATTCCTGACTCGCTGACTATGAGGATGCCTTTTGCTTGAATTTCGGTTTGGCGCGAGGCTAATAGTTGGCTGGTGGTTTCTAGGCTGACGGAAAAATCTGCTAGGTTGCGGTTGTTGATACCGATCAGGTTGACGCCTTCTAGGGTTAATACTCGATCGAGTTCTTCGAGAGTGTGAACTTCGATTAAGGCTGTCATGCCTAAAGTCTTGACAATTTTCACAAAATATTGTAAGTCTTTGTCAGATAGAATGGCTGCTATTAACAATACAGCATCAGCGCCGTGAATTCGGGCGAGATAGATTTGGTAGGGATAGATTATAAACTCTTTGCAAAGCAGGGGTAAATCGACGGCGGCACGGATTTTAGCTAGGTTGTCGAAGCTGCCTTGAAAGAACTTTTCATCGGTAAGTACGGAGATGCAACTAGCGCCGTTTTGTTGGTAAGCTAGGGCGATCGCCACTGGGTCAAAATCTTCGCGAATTACGCCTTTGCTGGGGGAAGCTTTTTTAACTTCGGCGATGATAGCGGGTGTGGTTTTGCCGTTTTTAAGGGCGGCAAGAAAGTCGCGAGTTGGCGGTGCGAAGGGGAGTTTTTTGTGAAGTTCGGATAACGGGGTGCGATCGCGCTTTTGGGCCACTTCAGCTTCTTTTTGCCAGACGATTTCTTCGAGGATGTGCTGGGGTTCGGCGTCGGGTACGGCGATTTGGTAGCTGAGGTAGAGTACGGAGACTGATGTGCTGGGGGGACGGCGGCGGATTTGAAGCATGATAGGGGGATAAAGGGCGATCGTAACAAGTTTCAACGTATTATATAATGGTTTACGATTAATCAAACAGAAACAAACCGGGATTTACATGAAAAAATTTTCCCAAAGCCTCAGCTTGTTTTTTGCTAAGTTCTAGCTGACCGTTAACGATTTCAGTTACCGTCTCAACTGTGCCAATAATTCCTACTAAATCTGCTAGTTCTAAACTTCTAGCATCCATCAAATGAAGAAGTCTTGAGTGGGGAGTTGAAGCATTCAGTTGATAGTGATTTTCTTCATAATCCTCAATAAGTTTGACTAAAAGTTCTAACAGAGTATCTTCTTCGGGAGTTAGATTGTTCCGAGATAGCCAGTTTTCAACTATTTCTAAAAAAGTCTCGTTTTCCTCTTCATTTTTGATAATTCGAGGTTGATATTGAGATAGCAGGCTGCTGTACCTGTCGGAGTCAAAAGTAAGGGTCGTTTTTCCAGTTCTCTTTGTCATATTCTGCATGAGTCAAAATGTACTTGATATAAACAATCTGCTTTTGATAGTTAAGACTTACGATTAAGCGATATTTATTTCCTTTGATATTAAAAATTGTCAAATTTCCAACTGCTTCAGCTTGAGGATAAATAGTTTGAACTTCAATAAGTTTAGTCCAATTGGCTTGACTAGCAATCTTGTACCAATCATCGAGGGCTTCGCAGGAATCAGCATGATTTTGGCAGTAGTCTCTTAATTTTTTGCGACTGATAACGTGCATTGAGCGATCGTTCAGATGTTTTGCAGATACCTAATTCTATCAAATTTAAGTGTGAACGGCTAAAACCCCAATTTTACTACTAAAAGGGCGATGGGGCTTCTTTTTCTATGTTTGGGCGGGAATAGTTACTTTTGACATACTCTTTTAGTACCGGTGCAAGGGTAAAAAATGTGCGCTCGCCCTCCGGGATTTTTTTAACTCATGAACGCCGTCCCAGGATTGCATAACTTTCAAAAATTGCGATCGAGATAATTGCATATTCTCTCAAAAATTTCGATAGGCTGCCGTTAAATAAATATTGAATCATTATTGCCACTATTTTTAACTTCTTGCAAAGCGTCTAAGTGTTTTCTCGTATTGACTAAGCAAGCTTATCTGTGATATTTAATACTTATTGAACCTCACCTGGTTAAAAACTATGGCAAAAGGCGATCATATCTACATTCAACAGATTCCACACACTCATCACGGTATCGACTGTGGCGACGATAGTGTTATTCATTATGGAAAGCGTCAAGGTGGAATAATTTGTCGTATTTCTAAGAATGAGTTTGCATCAGGAAACAAAATTTATGTAAAGGAGTATGGAAAATGTTATTCAGATGATTCAGTAGTCAGACGAGCAGAGGGCAGGTTAGGCGAAAAAGGATATGACCTTTTCAGCAATAATTGTGAGCATTTTGCTTATTGGTGCAAAACAGGAAAATATAAGAGTGAACAAGTCGAACAAGCTGAATGTGGAGTTACTGGTTTATTTCAAGGAGTAGCTATTAGCACAGGAACCAAGGTTGCAATTGAAATCGCAACTGAAGCTGCGATTCAAGCTGCCAACCCTATATCTAAATTTCTCATCAATGTAGGGCTGAAGCAAGCCCCTGCTGTAGCTGGTAAAGCGGCTGCTGGTATTGGAGGCGTGGGTGGTATAGTCAGTGGATTAGCTGCTGAGTTCATAGTTGGCAAGATACTTGAAGATGATGAAGCTTTGACTGAACGCGAACGTGAAGCACGAAAAAATGGAAGAATAGCAGGACAAGTTGCATCAACAATTGGAGGTGTTGGCGGAGGTATTGCTGCTGCTACGGTTGGTGGTAGCGTTGCCATTGCTGCTGCTGTTGCGGCTCCCGCAGTATTAGGTATAGCAATTGGTTTAGGTGCTTATCACCTACTCCAAGGCGAGTGAAAATTGATTTAGCTGCTGAAAGAGCGATCGCGCTTCTATTGTTGAGGTGCAATCGCTCTTTTTTTGAGTATCACTAATTCTGTTTCTCCAACACCATAGGGGATTTTTACCGCTTTGACAACCATTGATAAGACAAACTATAGTGAGTAGGAGAAAATCGGAGTGGGGTATTTGGTATAACGAAAGAATCCCGATCGCAGACAACCCAATGGAATTTGATGAATGCAGTAACTGTGACCAATCACCAAATTTGGGATGAACTTGCTCAACTATTAGCACCGATAGCCCTGAATCACCTGATCGAGAAACATCTAGAATCCTGTAATTACAAAATACGCGGTTACTGGGATAGCAATAAGTTTTATGAAGAAATAGCTTTCATTCATCCAACCTATGCTGAGTTAATCAGCCGATCGATCGGCACAAATATCATCAACAACCATTGCACTTCTCACTGGATTAAACTTAAATTTTTACTCACAGCCGATTTATCTGCTGGCGAAAACAACCTGGTTAGCGATGATGGCGATGATGAAATTGGCGAACTGACTCTAATTTTAGATGCCAATCTCAAAGTTATTGATGAAAACTGGTCGAGCGATATCGAATCCCCTTTTGTTGTTGCCAAAATTCAGCCAGTTTGCAGCATTCTGCCTAAAGTGCGTGAAGGGTAGCTATCCCGTCGGGAATCGCACTTTAACTTAAACCTTTTCCTGCGATTGAATTTCATCGCCTGCAACGCTCTCGATGCCGCCTCAACTACGCTTGTCCACTCAGAAGATTTAATATACTCCTCATCAGAAACTCCTGTCCCCAACGCCTCAAAAACTAAGTCTATAGCCTGACAAACTGCTGATATCAAACGGGCTTCTTTTTCATCTTCAATAATTACTCCGATTGCCGCATTCGGGTTTTCTGCCAGCACTGTATCGTCGTAAAGAAAATGAACCGCCTCATCAAAACTGTCGCACTCAATACCGGGCGGATAATCGCTCTCTAGCCAAGCTTTATGTTGATATTCTCTATCTGCCAAACTTCGGAGAGTTTCTAATAACTCCTCTCTCATTTTCGGATACTTTACCATACAACTTTCTCCTTTACTAAGGTGCGTACCAGGTTTGCCACTGCAACCATTCATCTAAAGGGATGTGAGCTTCTGTGGGACTATTTTTGATGCTACCTGCGATGGGTTGACCATTTTTACCGATAACTTGACCGTCTTTTCTAATAATAACGTGGTCTACCTGCTGAGAAGGAAAACTGCTATCTGCATCCCCTTTGTCAATCCTTACACCATTTCCCTGATTTGTAGGATCTCGCCACCGCCAACCTGGTTTCTTTTTGTTTGGCTGTGGAGCGCCCCAGGATTCGGGTATTTTCTGGCTGGCTGTTTCTGGAAATGTCCAATCTTGACTTGAAATCACCTCGCACCTGGTTTATGCTTAATCCTGTTCCTAGACAGCAATTTTAGCACAGAGGATATATCGACCTTAAATAATTTATCACTAATATGAGTATTAACGATAAACTCAAGGCCATCCTAACTCAGTTACGATCGCACTTCGAGCAACTCTACGGCGATCGCCTCACCCAAATGGTGCTCTACGGTTCCCAAGCCAGAGGCGATGCACGCCCTGACTCTGACATTGATATTTTAGTCGTCCTCAAAGGGCAAGTAAACCCAGGCGAAGAAATTAAAAGAACCAGCCACATTCGAGCCGATTTGTCGCTCCAAAATGATGAAGTCATTAGCTGTCTGTTTATGGATGAACAGCGATTTATACATTACAACGGGCCTTTATTGAGGAACATTCGTAAAGAGGGAATAGCTTTATGAAACCAGAACAATTAGACTTGCTCCTGAAAGCTCGTCAAAGCCTATCGGCGGCAAAGCTATTACTAAATAATGGTTTCCCAGACTATGCAGCATCCCGCGCTTATTACGCCATGTTTTATATTGCTGAGGCATTTTTAGATGGCGAAGGAATGTCATTTTCCAGTCATGCCGCAGTAATTGGAGCTTTCGGCCGAGAATTTGCCCGTACAGGAAGACTTCCTGCTGAGTTTCACCGATTCTTAATTGATGCTCAAGACTTGCGAAATAGTGGGGATTACGGGGGACTTGATACTGTCACTGTCGAGCAAGCTGCGGAGCAAATTAACTGCGGCGAGCAATTTCTCGAATTAGCCCAAAATGCGATCGGCACTCTACCGCCGCCTTAAAACAGTATACCGAAATCCCCGACTTATTCAACAAGTCGGGGATTTAAAACAAGAAAACAGCCCCTACAAATTAATGACTACCTGCTCCAGCCGCCCGTTTAAAGGCCTCATCCAACACTTCCGAAAGCGTCGGGTGAGTGTGCACTCGGAATGCTAAATTGTTAACAGAATCGCGCTGGGCGATCGCATTTGCCGCCTCCTGAATTAAATCCGAAGCGTGCAAACCGAAAATGTGAACTCCCAACAACTCCCCAGTATCTTTCCGGTAAATCACCTTAGCCGTACCGTCGGTTTCCCCTTCAGCAATAGCCTTAGAATTTCCCTTAAAATAAGTCTTGACAGAAGCTACCTCAAACCCTTCAGCTTTTCCTAACTCTTTAGCCGCAGGTTCCGTCATCCCCACATAGCTAATTTCCGGGTGAGTAAACGCCGCCGCCGGGATACTCAAATAGTCAACTTCGCGCGCACGGCCGCAAATATTTTCTACTGCGGCAATTCCCTGAGCAGACGCAGAATGCGCTAACATCATTTTGCCATTAACATCGCCGATCGCCCACAAATTTTGCACCGGTTCTCCCGCCGCCAAAACCTGCATCTTATCGTTAACCGGGATATAACCGCGCATCGTTTCCACGCCAACAGTTTCTAACCCCAAATTCTTGCTCACCGGCACCCGACCAGTTGCTACCAAACAAGCATCAACTTCCAAAACTTCGACAACTTCCTTAGTTTTGAAATCAGCTAATTCAATAATCACCGGCGAACCAGGAGTAATCTTCTTCGCCAAAACACCTACTTTTGTTTCAATATCGCGGGGCGCAATTAACACTCGTTCTGCTAACTTAGCAATATCCGGGTCAAAAGTCGGCATCAACTGATCTAGAGCTTCAATCATCGTAATTTCGCAGCCTAGGGCCGTGTAAATATCCGAAAACTCCAAACCGATATAACCGCTGCCAATAATTGCGATCCACTTCGGCAGCGATTCCAACCTGACAGCATCGTCGCTGGTAAATACAGTTTTGCCGTCAATTTCTATCCCGGGGGGGACGAAGGGAACCGAACCGGGAGCGAGAATAATATCCTTGGCGGTAATAGTTTTCTCGCCTTTATCGGTTTCGACGGTAATTTTTTGAGAACCGGCGATTTTTCCCCAACCTTGGATGACATCCACGTTCAAACGTTTGAGGCTGTTGGTCAAGTCGCCGCGGAGTTTGCTAACAATAGTGTTAGCGTGATTGGCGATCGCCCCGCGATCGAAATCCACACTCCCCAATTGAATTCCCAAAGTCTTCAGGTGGTGGGAATTCCGCAAATCTCGCACTCGCCCGGAAGCCGCCAACAGCGCCTTCGAGGGAATGCAGCCGCGGTTGACGCAAGTCCCGCCCATGTCCCCCGCTTCGATAATTGCCACTTTCAGCCCGCAGCTAACCGCGTGTATGGCCGCGCCGTGTCCGCCCACGCCAGCGCCGATAATTGCTAAATCGTAATCAAATCCCTGAGTCACCTTAAAATCTCCTAATGCCTTTGAAATCTTAGGACTCAAGCAAAAAATACCGTCTCTCCGTCCTTTCGAGGTGGCGCGTTGCCATCGCAACCCTTGAACAGCGGTAATAGTTGCATAAGTCCTGTCTCCTTATTCTCGACTAGACTAGGGTTAATTAGACAACGAAAGAGCAGTAACTGAGATTTTTTCAGGGTCGATGATTTTGAGCTGGGTCTGCACCAGGTCTCAAATCACTCAGTAGGCGGGTGTAAAGTTAAATATAGTTTGAAGGCTGACAATGCCCGCTGCAGGTTTTATATGGGGCAGCAAGTTCAGCCACAGGCATTCCCATCCCCCGGTTAAATTCTATCCTCCTGCTTGTTTTAGTCGGTTTTCATATCTAATATCTGCACGCGCCGGGGCGGACAGACTTTGTTGGCAAATTTTAGACCCTATGGAGTGGCTTATGACGGATGACGACGACCAGAAAGATTTACGCCGGGCCTCGGCTCAATCATTTTTTGAATCCCTGGATGAATTGTTCGATTCTATAGAATCGAACAGCACTCAAGCGGCCGGGCCTAAATCTCCACAGCCTCAGGGTAAGTCTGCGAGTCAGTCTTCGAGTCCGCCGAAGAAGACTAGACCTGCGAAAATTAATTTGTCGGATTTTGAAGATGCGATCGCCGATTTGGAACAGTTTATCCAGAGCAAACACCAGAAACGCCCGGAATCCAATCAATAGTCCGATCGACACATTTTCAAGTAATGACTGTTGACGGTTAACTGTTAACTGTTAACTGTTAAGTGCTGACAAGCGAAAAATTTTACACCTAATTTCCAGATCCCAGATTCATCTGTGGAGTCAATTCTAAAGGGAGCATCTCAATCAAAGCAGCCCAGCTAGAAATATGAGTTTTGAGGCTCTCTTGCTGCGATGCCCGAGTCAGAAGTCAGGAGCCAAAAGAAGTGTTTTTACAAATATGAGATGCTCCAATTCTAAAATCTAAAATCTAAAATCTCAAATCGACTGACTGTTGACTGTTGAACTCGCGCAAAAACCGATACTTGCTTGAAGACCGGAGTTGCCCAGATCGCAAAATTTTAGACCGAAGTTCAACATCCCAGATTTATCTGTGGAGTAGATTCTTCAATCTAAAATCTACAATCTAAAATCTACTGACTGTTAGCAGTGGTTTCGGCTGAAGCTGGTGATGGCACACCCTACAATATATTCAAATATTCACATTTCCTTGAGGATTGCTTTACCAGAATCGAGCCACATAAATTAGCTCAATTTACTATTAATAGCCTTATTTTTCGGCTTTGAGTGCTGCGGTAATTGCGTCGATCGCACTTCAATAGCCCGATCGCCGATCGCACTTAAAGGCAACTCGAATTCATCCATATCGTTGCGGAACTTCACCGCAATATCAGCACCGTTAATAATCGCTCCCAACAGCCGCGGCCCGGATTTATGCGACTCCTCGTCCTCAGATTCCAGCAACTGATCTGCAGCCTCAGACAACATACTAGACAGAGTGTAACCAGGCCGCGCCACCAAAATCATACCGTCGGTGTACGGTTCCAGCGTCAGCGCGTCGTTGCACTCGCTCAAGGCCGGAGAATCCACAACCACAAAATCAAAGCGGTTGCGAACATCGTCGAACAATCTCCGCATTTCGCTAGATTCGAGTACGGCAGAGGCCTGCCGCAAAAAGCCCGGACTCGGTACCACATATAGGTTTTCTACCTCGGGAACCAAAAAGACGCACTCGCTAATATTGCCGTAATAGTGCAAAGGTTCCACCGCCGCCAGAGGGTCAGCAGCAATTTTCAAAGATTCAACGTTAGAAGCCGATCGCAAATCTGCTTCAATTAACAAAGTCCGCTTACCCGATCGAGCCGACGCAATTGCCAAATTGTAAGCGCTAAAACTTTTCCCCTCCAAACCGGCCGCCGAAGTTAGCAGCACAACCTTCACGGGTTTGTCTCCGATCCGGCGCAAATTAGTGCGCAACCGCTCGTAAAATTCCAAATAGGGAGAATTTGCCTCCAGGGCCAGAGGCATTTCATCGCCGTAGGAATCAAACACCGTCACTTCAGGCAAAACTGCCAGTATCGGCACCTCTTTTTCCACCAAAGCCGCCCGCACTTCTTCCCAACTGTAAAACTTGCCGTTGAGCATCCCCAACAAAAATATCAACCCACCGCCCAGCAGCAATCCCACAAATCCCCCCACCGCCAGCATCACCGGCAAACCTCTCTTGTTTGACTCAACGTCATCAGTTTTGGGAAGTTGGGCGATTGTCAAACTCCCGGTTGTCTCAACTACCGCAGCCTCAGCATCTACCAAAGCCGACTGCATCTTATCGTAGAGAGATTTTTTCAGGGCTACTTGCTGGGCCAACCGCGCTTGTTCTAACTGCTTGTTGGGGATTGTCGCGTGTTCCCGGCGCAATTCTTGTTCAGTTTTCTCGATTCCTTGGAGTTGCTGTTGCAGCATATCGCGCTGCGTTTGCAAAGCAATCAAATTTTGAGCTAACTGCTGCCTGGCCGGGTCTAAAGAAGAGTCTACCCGAATTCGATCGGCACTTCTGAGCGGAGCGGCCACCCCGTTACCGCCGAGTACCTCAGACTGTCGCTGCTGCAACTGCTGCTCAAAAGCTTGTTTTTGTTTGAGCAATTCTACAATTTTCGGGTGTTCCTCCTGCAAGTCGCTGCGGAGAATTTTGAGCTGAGATTCGATCGAAAACAATTGCACTCGCAGTTGCGCAATAATTGGATCGGCAGAGAGTGCTTGAGCGACGTAAGCTTGCTCCACATTCAATCCCAAGCGCTCCTGCAAACTGTTAATTTGAGCTTCAATTCCTCCCAACTGCACTCGCAGTTGCCGTTGCTGCTGTTGGCTGCTGGTAATCGCTTGCGGCAGAGCACCGCTCTGAGCTGCTAAAATCGAGACTCCTTCTCGTTTTTCGTAGGTTTCTAATTTTTGTTCTGTCTCTCTGAGATCCTGAGTGACTTTCGGCAGACGGTTGTTAATTTGGGCGATGGTTTCTCGCAGTCTAGAAGTATTAATAGTTTGGCTGCGAGCCACCATTTCCTTCATCAGCGCCTCTACTACCGCTTCTGCTTTTTTGCGATCGGCATTTTTGTACAATACTTGAATCACAGCGGTGGGGTCATTATTCTTGCTCGGCATCTTTACCTGCACGTTATCTGCCAGCTTTTTAGCAGAAACATTTACTTTTTTTGCTGCTGCTTCAACCACCCTTTTATCCAGCAGCATATCTTTCGTTATTTCTTGTCCTTCCTGTTGAATTTTAGTAGTAGTCGATGAAAAAATCACGCTCGGCCTGCGATAGGCCAGCGTACCGGCAGCAACGTAAACTGGCGGCGGAGTTGGCTGCACGGCCACTACTCCCGACACGCCCACAGTCACCGCGAGAGTAGCCAGTCCCACCCACTTGTATTGGTCGAAAGCAATTAAATAACGTTTAACAACGGATAAAGTCATGACGATTTTAGATTTTAGATTTTAGATTTTAAATTGCTAATTTTTAACGATAACTAATGATTGCTGACAAATGATACCCATTCCCAAAAACCTTAGAACTTTCGGCTTGCGATCTAAACCCATATCGCATAAGTCATTTTCCATCTCAAATCGAAAATCTCAAATAGTATGACTACCTATCATTACGTGATGGACCGAACAGATCTGTTACCCCATTTCTCAACTGCTCAAAGAACAGAATAAATCCCAAAGTATCCCGGAATGGTCGAGTAAAAGTATTGATTACATAACCAATGCGCTCTACCAAATTCCTACCAATCACAATCACATCATTATCTTCGAGCAAGGGGTTCTGAGAAACATTGCCCTCCAAAGCAGCTTTAGCATCTATCGAACGGTTGATTGCTCTACCTTGCTTTTGGTCGAACCGAATCAGGGCTATTTTCCGCAAGTTAGCAAGATTAACAGGCAAGTTGTTGAGAGCATCCAAAAACCTGCTGCCATTTTCTACGTAGAACGAGGTCAAACCACCACTAGCGTAACTCAAAACTCGAACGTAGATCCTGGGTTTAATCAGAGTAGACCGCGAAACCAGAGCTTTGTCGTAGTCTAGGTTTTTGGTACTAGCGTCCAATTCCGGGATGACAATCACATCTCCCGATGCCAAAGGAACATCGAACAAATCGTTAGCGTTTGCTAGGGGAGTGTAGAGGTCGATTGGTTGCTCCACCGAGGAGCCGTCCATCAGCGTCCGCCGCACTCGCACCTCCCGCAAATCGGCTTTTCCCGTGACTCCCCCCGCGATCGCCAAAGCAGCCGAAATTTGACCAGAACCCGCCGGAAGCGTGTAAAAACCCGGTTTGCTGACTTCTCCGGTGACAGTGATTTGGACGGGGACAGCGGCAGCAGCGAGGCTGTACCTGGATGCTAAATCTCGATCGGATTTGCGATCGGGCGTAACCTGTTTATACGGTACGACGATCGCATCTCCATCTTCCAAACGCAAATCCGGCGGAGCAATACCAGTTTGCAGCGGTGTCAAAATATCAACAATTTGCTCGGCGACACCACCCTCAGGCAAAGTCCGCCGTACCCGCACTGCGCGCAGTTCTGCCGTAGGATTAGTCCCGGCAGCAGCAGCCAGAGCCGCCGGAAGTTGGGGGGTTTGCAGGGGATAAAAACCCGGTCTGGCGACTTCCCCCGTCACCGTCACCACTACGGGGCGCTGAACCAGCAAAGCAGCCGAGACTTGAGGATTTTTGATAAATTGGCCAAAGCGCTCCCGGAGGCGCTGCTGCGCTTGTTCCACGGTAAGACCGCGCACATTTACTGTTCCGATTAGCGGTAGTACAATTACCCCTTCAGGGCTGATTGCACCTGTAAAACCTAGCTCTGGGAAGCGCTGAACTTGAACAGAAATCTGGTCTGCCGGGCCCAGGCGGTAGGGCCGATTCCGAAAAGCGGGGTTAATTTCCCGGTTGAAGTTGGCAGGCGGCAGTGGCGGTACGCGCAGTGGCGGCGGCGGCACGAACTGTTCGGAACTAGGAACAACAGATTGGGCTAAAGCCGTTTCTGGAAAAACTTTGCCGTTAAAGCCCCAAAATACAACAGCAAAAGATACAGTCCAAGCCGTTGAATACAGGCCTGCCAAGGAAAAAGCGACGCGATTTTTAATTGTGAATTTTTCCGGCATTTTGAGATGATTAAAAAGAGTATGATTTTGAATAATTCCCTGATTTTGAAGTTTCATCTCCGCAAGTCTCAACTGAAAATCTCTATTCTCGATCGCAAATTATAGCATTTGATACTTGAGTTGTTACAATAGGGAATGACTGATGAAAGAATGGTTTGGATATTGCTTGTAATTGCAGATTTTTTTTCAACAGGTATTAACTGGCTCGGTTGAAATTTTCCCATTGATTTTTCTGGCAGGCGCGGGCGGGCTTTGTTAGTAGCAATGGAGGCACGGGCGGTCATAAACCGGGTTTTTGTTGCGAAAATACTGCATCCAGACATTGAAAAATGGTCACAACCCGGTTTTTTTAGTATTGATGCGTCCAGGACTATAGAAAATAGTAGAAGACGGCTTTTAATCGCCCAGGATAGGGGTTTTAATCGTCGCATTGGGTATGATAAATTTATAATATTCAAATATCCCCGCATAAAATTGCAGTCACAACTATACTATACTCAGAAAGTTTCTGCTATTAATTTAGCCTGGACAATTTCGCCGAGAGATTCGAGCAAGGGTTGAGCTATCTTAATGCTGCCCTGCGGTTGAATGGGAAGGATGATACTGACAGCAACCCAAGAGGCGCGGCGGTTCGACAGTCTAGCAATGCTGTCTTCCCAAAACCAGCGGCTGGTTGTTGGAGAACCCCCGTTAGGCCAAGCGTACCACTGCACGACAGCAAAAGTTTGTTGCGGAGTCCAGCTTCGGAAAAACCTGGCCTCGACATTAGTCGGTGGCTTGTCGGGTATTGACGCTAATTTAACTGTAAACCTCAAAATGCGATGAGAATCTGTTTGCCACCGATGAAATCCATCGATATCGAGCCATTCTACCTGCGGCTGGTTTTTGGGGTCATTTTGAGGCAACAGCAATAAAATGGCAATTGTTCGATCGTTTTTAATTTCTTCAACTAACCACCTGTGACCGCCAATTTGGACGTTATTTTGGATGCGGATCACCTGCCAGCCGGGAAGTGTCATGCCGTTTTGGCGCAAATTTTTCAATTGCTTGAGGTTGGCAACGGTTGGCGGGTTTGTCCAAGGCCACCTTCCTGTCGCGTAGCCCGGAATTGCTACTGTCCCAACCAGTACCAGCAAAAACACCAGTACCAAAATTTTAGATAATTGGTACCGTCGCAGTAGTTTGCGTGCTGAAATCATTTGTTTCACTAATTTACAGACTGGCTTGGGAAATACTTTTCCATCCCGTTGAGGATAAGTACCAATAAGCCTAGTATACAAGCAGAATACAAGTCTCCGCCCCATCCGGCGTGCAGCCAAGTAAAAAGCCCTTCTTTCTGGGTGCCGTGAAAGTAAGTTAGCAAGGTGTTGCGGAGGATATTTGAACTGATGCTAAGGATGGATGTAATCCCTAAAAACAAAAGGCTTCTTTTTTGGTCGTGCCAAACTCCTGTCCAATCCAGCAGAATTAAGCTGACGTAAAGACTGGTAAACAGCATTTTCAAGCCTGCACAGTGGGGAGCAACTTCTACAATGCGATCGTTTACGTAGAGATAAATTTCTTGCACTGTCACGTTGAGACCAACCTTAATTAATATGAAGCCTGATATTTCAGCAATGAAGTGCTGTAACGGCAATGCGTAGGGTTCTATGAGGTAAGGAATGTGGTTGGGCGAGGCCAGAAATACGAATAAAAGCGGCATCGCGTGCAATTTTAAGCCGGGAATTCCTTTTAAAGATAAGCAAATACTGACCAACATTACTAGCAAGGATAAATTTACTAAGTCGCTCAAGCGACTCAGATAAAAAAGCGTTCCTAGTACCAGCAAAAAGCTTCCCAAAGGATGCGGTGAGTTGGGCAAGCTGCGCCAGGACTTTCGGTTCATCCAAGCAATATAAGCAGCGTAAGGCAAACCAATTAGTCCGTGGCTGAAATATTCGTGTTCGATGCTGATGTTTTTGTTGAACCAACCGTCGTACCAGTGTACTAGCAGGGGGGCGTACAGCAGCACTAGGAGTACCGTGATACCTTCCCCCAGGAGGTATCGCTTGACAACAAGGCGAATTTTGCGCTGGATGTGCATGGTTTGAGAAGTTTTGAGATTGCCGCGCTGGATTCGCAACGGTGTGCGGTTTTAAACAGTCAGTTAAAGAATTGTTAATTCCCCACAAAAATGCTTTGAGAACCGCACCTTACTGCTTGAAACACCTGCAGCATAAGTTTTACGAACAATTAGCAATTCAATGATAGTACGATCGCCCGAACAACTTGCTCGATCTGAGTATTGCTCAATCCGGGATACATTGGCAATGATAAAATCTGCTCGCACAGGGTTTCTGCGCGGGGGAAGTCGCCGCGATTGCCTAAGTTTTGGTAGGCGGGTTGCAGGTGACAAGGTACGGGATAGTGTATACCTGTTTGAATGCCGTGTTGGGCGAGTTTTTCCTGAAGGGTGTTGCGGTCGATCGAGCTTTCCTCAGTAATTTGGATAACATATAGGTGATAAATGTGACCGCTGCTGCTGTGGTTGGCGATGGGTACAATGCCTTTGTGTTTCAGAGGTTCTAGTAGAGTATCGTAGTGTTGGGCGGCGGCGGTGCGATCGCGATTCCATTGTTCTAAGTAAGGCAATTTAACATTGAGCACGGCCGCTTGCAAATTGTCGAGGCGGCTGTTGGTGCCAATTTCTGTGTGCAAATATTTGCTAGGTGCTCCGTAATTGCGGAGAGTTCGCATTTTTTCTGCGAGTTGTGCATCGTTAGTAATTAACATCCCGCCGTCGCCAAAAGCACCGAGGTTTTTGCTGGGATAAAAGCTGAATGCTGCTGCTTTCCCAATGGAACCCGCGCGGTATCCTTCTCTTTCGGCTAAGTGCGCTTGGGCGGCATCTTCAAATACGATTAAATCGTGGCGGTTCGCAAAATCTAAAAGCTGCCGGGGCGATACCATTTGACCGTAGAGATGTACGGGAATAATTGCTTTAGTTTTGGAGGTAAGTGCTGTTTCGGCTGCTGTGAGGTCAATCAGGGCGGTTTCCGGGTCGCAATCTACAAGAATAGGTATAGCTTTGGCTTCGAGGACGGCGATCGCGGTGGCGATAAAAGTGTTAGCGGGTATGATAATTTCGTCGCCAGGATTAATGCCGCAAGCTTGGAGTCCCAGGGCGATCGCATCTGTTCCGCAAGCCACTCCTACGCCGTATTTTACTCCAGAAGCTGCTGCAAATGCTGTTTCAAATTCCGCGAGTGCTTGACCTAAAATAAAGTCTCCTTTCTGGATAATTTTTCCAATTGTTTCTGTTATTTGAGATTGGATTGGTTGGTGTTGCAGGGAGAGGTTGACAAATGGAACTTTTGGCGAGCGAATACTCATACATCAGAGGAATACGAATTATTTATATTAACATTTAAGTGCGGATATCTTTTAATTTTTTTAACCGCAGAGGGCGCAGAGAGCGCAGAGGAAAAGAGGAAGAGAGGAGAAAGCCGATCGCACTTTTCTGGAGCTGTCAATTAAATCAAGGTTTTTCTGTAATATAGAATTATATAATTTTCCAGCAAGCGAAATCATGGAATACAAAAAACTCGGCGACAGCGATTTATCAGTATCTGAAATCTGTTTGGGTACGATGACTTATGGCCAGCAGAACACCGTTGCAGAAGCGGCCGAACAGCTCGATTTTGCGATCGATAGAGGCATCAACTTTATCGATACGGCAGAAATGTACCCCGTCCCTGGAAGACCGGAAACTCAGGGTAAAACAGAGGAATATATCGGCGAATGGTTGGCGAAACAGCAGCGGGATAAAGTCATTATAGCGACTAAAGTGGCGGGTAGAAGCACTCGATTAAAGTGGATTCGGGAAGGGAAAAATCAGATCGATCGCCCAAATGTCGAAAAAGCCCTGAATGACAGCCTGAAGCGCTTGCAAACCGACTACATAGACCTGTATCAGATCCACTGGCCCGATCGCTACGTGCCGCTATTTGGCGCGTCGGATTACGATATCGCCCAAGAGCACGAAACTGTACCGATTTTGGAACAGTTAGAGGTATTTGCTGATTTGATTAAAGCTGGGAAAATCCGCTATTTGGGTTTGAGTAACGAGACGCCTTGGGGAGTTTGCGAGTTTTGCGAGTTGGCCCAAAAACACGGTTTGCCGAAAGTTGTTTCGATTCAGAATGCTTTCAGTTTGACCAATCGGACATTTCACCTAAATTTAGCAGAAACTTGCCGTTTTAAGAATGTGGGATTGATGGCTTACAGTCCTTTGGGGTTTGGGCTGTTAACGGGTAAATACTTGAATGGAATTCCCGAAAATTCTAGGTTGGCTTTATTCGCTGGATTTGGTCAGCGTTACGATAAAACTAATGTGAATGATGCGGTGAAAGCCTATGTTGAGATTGCGGGGAAACATGGGATAAGTCCGGCGCAGATGGCTTTGGCGTATGTGCGATCGCGCTGGTTTGTAACTAGCACAATTATCGGTGCAACCAGCCTCGAACAGTTGGAGGAAAATATCGGTAGTTTGGAGGTTAATTTGGATAAGGAGATCGTAGCGGAAATCGATGGGGTGCACGCTAAGTATCCGAATCCGACACCGTAAGTTTATTAGTAGGTTGGGTTGAGGTAACAAACCCTATGTTTCACTTCGCCCAACTTACCACTTTTTTATATTATGTATGTTGTACCAATTAAAAAAAATACCGAAGTGGCAGAAATTATAGAACAGGATATAATAGATTCTAGCGTAGAGGTTGGCAGCGGTTGTGAATGGAGAGGTAGAGGAACAGAACCCCAATGGAACAATCCTAAATCAATGAAAGCTTACGACCATATTGCTCGTCATCACGGCCCCCAACTTAAACCCCATGAACTTATGGGAAGATCGACAAGCACCAACAAGGATCAAGGACAGTGGTTAAATCCTCATATTGGATAAAGGCCGAGCAATTGATACCCAAATATTCCGGTAAATATATCATTGATTTTCAACGTGCCATCGGTAGAGTTTACCATCCTGATGGAACGATAACCGAAAGTGTTACTTGCGCGAAAATAAAAAGAAAACCTGATGGCACACTGAAGTACGGTTATCCTGTAGTAAAGAGTTCAAATTTTTCATAATTAGATAGGAGGAGCGAGGATGAATAATAGTCAAAAATTTAATTTTCAGTTAGGAGAACGTTTTTTAGAAAATTACGCAGATCCTCCAGAAGATCCATTGGGAGAACTTACTCATTTTGAAATGGCTATCCGGCGTTTTTGTTTTGAGTACGATTATAAAGTTTTACTAGAAATAGGTGATGAGAGAATACAGGTATTTTTAGATCCTGATATCTGTATGATTTTGGACGATAATCTGCCGGAACAAATTAGGAAACTGTCACAAGGTAAGCCAATAGAAATAGATTTTGCTGAAAGTTGTACGCTAACTATCAAGTTAGTACCCACAGACGATCGCATTAGCTGTACTTTGAGCAAGTGGGGAACTTCCTGCTGGGAAAATCATTTTGAGTTCGATCGCACTCACGTATTAGATGTGCTCAGAGGTTTTCTTCAGGAAGTGATGCAGCTAGCTGTAGATAAGGGTTACATCACGCTGGAAGAGAAGGAGGAATTTATTAGTCCAGCTTTTGCTAGCAGTACGGATGCTGTCGCGATCGGTCAGTAGGCGATGATGGAGTATTGAAACCGCAGATGCACGCGGATTAACGCGGAGGAGAGAGGGATGTTAGGGCGATCTCCAAAATCTTGCTAGCAAGAAGATTGCGAATCAGGTGGACAGCATGGAAAATCAGAGGGGTGGAGGAATCGCGATTCCCAGCGCTGGGAACAAATATATAAAATTGGCGGGCGTTGTGGAAATTTTTGAAGTGAAGAGGATGGAAAGTCAGAGGGGTTAAGGGGCGATCGCGATTCATTATTCCCAATATAGGAAATTTTTGAGGTGGAGAGGATGGAAAGTCAGAGGGGTTGAGGGGCGATCGTAAATAAGACTAACTTTACTATAGTTCATATTTCGTCATCTCAATGTGAGGTAATTCCTCACCAGTTAGTTTCAATCCCTATTAGGGATTAATAAAAGTTGGAGCCTCGTAAATATATTTGTAAAATTTAAACAAAATATCATGGTGTTTCAATCCTAACAGGGGTTTATATAATTTGTAACAAGGTTAAGCACTTTCAAACTTGTTAAGTTACGTCAAGTTTCAATCCCTGATAGGGTTTGAAGCTTATCTACTGTCCATAAGGTAGCCTAAAGGTAGCCTAATAACCACAAATTTTTACCATTCTTGTGGAAAAGTTCTTATTACACAATAATTTTATGTCAAATCATTAATAGGAGCTATTGTTGACACAAAAAATCATACAAAGCCTTGACGACTAGCTGGCAAATGTGCTAATAATAAAGAACGTCCCTAACACCGCCAAGTAATAGGGACGCTCTGTTGTAATTCTGAATCTTGAAGCGGCTGCACAGACCTGTATCAAGCCGTTCTAGAGATTCTTGTAGTTTTTGAGATATCAAACTCATGATAGCAGATACTAATCCGCAAAACAACCAACCCCGGGCTCAGCGGGCCTCCGATCTGACAGATCCTATCCGCAGTCTGCTTGAGAACATCGAAATCCTTCTGACTCGGATGCAACACCTCGAGCAAAAGTGCACGAATCTTGAGGAAAGGCAATCTTACCTAGAGTATGACCTGCACAGCGATCACGAAAACTTAAAAGCGGAAAACCTCGGACTGCGACAGCAGCTATATTATCCTTCTGAGGGTTAGCGTTCAGACCAGAACTTATCCGATCGCGAATATGCAGCATATCGACTAGGAAGCTGGTAAAAAGTACGATCGCCCTTCCCATTCAAAAAATAGGACAATGGTAAAGGGCGATCGCATTTCACCTAAAGGCTTAATACGATCGCACTTTTTCCTGTTTTTCCTGCAAAAACTCTGCAAAGTCGCAGACTTCAGCAATTCATCAGCGTTTATCTGCGTGCATCTGCGGTTAAAAATCCCCCTCAATTCCCTGACAACAAGCTTAATTTCCCAATAGCTTATCCCGCAAATGCTTGATTCGATCGCGCAATTTACCCGCCTCCTCAAACTCCAACTTCTTAGCCGCCGCCTTCATCTGCGTTTCCAACCGCCCGATTAACTGAGGAATCTCATCCAAAGATAACTCGTTTACCTGTTCGTAAACCTCCTCCAACTGCTGAGAATTCAGCTTGCGCGACACATCCAAAAATGCCAAAATCGCATTACTCGATCGCTTTTTGGCGATCGGCTGCGGCGTAATCCCGTGCATCTTATTGTACGCTAGCTGAATCCCCCGGCGCCGATCCGTTTCGTCGATCGCCTTAACCATACTATCCGTCAAATTATCCGCGTACAAAATAGCCTGTCCCTCAATGTGCCGCGCCGCCCTTCCAATCGTTTGAATCAACGAACGTCCCGATCGCAAAAACCCCTCTTTATCCGCATCCAAAATTACCACCAGCGAAACTTCCGGCAAATCCAAACCTTCCCGCAGCAAGTTAACACCAATCAATACATCAAACTTACCATCCTGCAAATCTTGGATAATTTCGATGCGTTGAATCGACTGAATTTCTGAGTGCAAATACCGCACTCTAATTCCCCTTTCCTGCAAATATTCGGTTAAATCTTCCGCCATCCGCTTGGTTAATGTCGTCACCAACACTCGCTCGTCCCGACTTACTCTCTCCTTAACTTCCCCCAACAAATCGTCGATTTGTCCTTCCGTCGGGCGCACGAAAATTGTCGGATCTATTACTCCGGTTGGGCGAATTACTTGCTCTGCAACTCTGCCTTCCGACAGTTCCATTTCCCAATCCCCAGGCGTAGCAGAAACAAAGATGCACTGATTTTCTTTTGCCCAGAATTCCTCTGCTTTTAAAGGGCGGTTATCGGCAGCGCTGGGCAAGCGGAAACCGTGTTCGATCAATACTTTTTTGCGCGCTTGGTCGCCGTTGTACATCCCCCGAATTTGGGGCACTGTAACGTGAGATTCATCTATCACCAACATCCAATCTTTCGGGAAATAATCAATCAAACATTCCGGCGGTTCCCCGGCATTTCTCCCTGCTAAATGCCGCGAATAATTCTCTACTCCGTTGCAGTAACCTACCTCGCGCAGCATTTCCAAATCGTAGCGCGTCCGCTGTTCCAACCGCTGAGCTTCTAATAGTTTACCCTCTTTTTCAAATTCTGCCAGTCGGTCTTCTAATTCGAGTTCTATTCCTTGGCAAGCTGCCTCTAATTTATCTTCTGCCGTGACAAAGTGGCGGGCTGGATAGATATTTAAAGCCGTCGAACTTTGCAGGATTTTACCTGTTACGGGGTCAACGTAGCGAATGGCATCAATTTCGTCGCCGAAGAATTCAACGCGAATAATTCTATCTTCGTAAGCGGGGCCAATTTCCAACACATCGCCTTTGACTCGAAATTTGCCTCTGCCTAAATCTATGTCGTTGCGAGTGTATTGGACGTTGACTAAATCGCGCAAAACTTGCCGCTGGTTGACTTCCATTCCTACTCGCAAAGGGATAGATGCTTTCAGGTATTCTGCGGGCATTCCCAAACCGTAGATGCAGCTAATTGAAGCAACTACAATCACGTCGCGGCGTTCAAAGAGCGATCGCGTCGCGGAGTGCCGCAGCATATCGATCTCGTCGTTAATTGCTGCCGTTTTCTCAATGAAAGTATCGGTGACGGCGATGTATGCTTCAGGTTGGTAGTAATCGTAATAACTGACAAAGTATTCAACTGCATTGTTCGGGAAAAAATTTCGCAGTTCGTTGCACAGTTGAGCTGCCAGGGTTTTGTTGTGTGCTAGGACTAAGGTGGGTCTGCCGACTTTTTCAATGACCGAGGCAATGGAGAACGTTTTGCCCGTACCTGTTGCACCGAGTAAGGTTTGAAATCGATCGCCCGCTTCGATGCCTTTGACAAGTTGCTCGATCGCTAGCGGTTGGTCGCCTGTGGGCTGGAAGGGCGCTTGCAATTGAAAAGATGCTGCCGCAGTTACCATAGGAAAATGTAGCTATTACCCATAAATCTTAACAAAAATGCAGAGATCCTGCAATTCGTTCAGAAAATAGTTAGACTTTGTAATATTATTTTAATCATCGCCCGAAATAGAAAGCAGAAAGCCAAAAAAAGCAGTTGTCCGAACCCAGCAATCAACAGCAATAAGCGAGGAAAAGAATTATGGATACGAGCAGTACAGGTACAGGCAAAAGCAAAGCGATCGCCCGCCGCGGCAAAGGCGGTTCCAAAAGCCAAGCGGCAGAACCCACGGATGCCAAAGCAACAGGAATTCAACTTTATCGGCCGCAACTCCTGCATGACAACCGTCCCGTCGGCCCAGACGATTTTACCATCAGCGAGACCGTCTCGATTTCGGGGAACCGCCCGATCGGCGCCAGCACCCTGCATATCAGCGAAACTTACGGCATTGTAGCCAATCGCCCGGTCGAATCCAGCGACTTTGAAGTGGTTGCGACAATGGGCAACCGCCCGATCGGCTCCAGCGCCATGCAAGTCAGCGAAATGTTCAGTATGTCCGGTGCTCGCCCTATTGCCATCAGCACTCTGCACATTGATGAAGTTTACTCCACAATGGGAGGAAACCGCCCCATTGCCTCAAACGAAATTGACGATAGCTCAACATTAATGGGCTTCTTAGATTAATTAGTCATTAGTCATTAGTTATTAGTTTTTCGCTGTTAACTAATGACTAATTAAACTTTTTTAGACAAGTTATTGACGAAGGCGATCGAGCAATTGAATCGTCTCAATTGATTTATTTAACTCTGCTAATTTTAAGCATCGGCGTTGCTGATTTACGGTACGAACGACTCAATCTGCAAAAAATGAAACAAGCGCCTCACAACATCTTCGGAATTTCCAAATTATTATATATTTTCCTACCGTGATTCAGCAACACCCTTGAAGTGATTTTTATCCATTAAATGAGAGGGAATATCAAACTGTGTCCATTTGGATTATTCGTCACGGTCAAAGTCAATCCAATGCAGGGTTGGCAACTCTTGGACCGCATGAAAATGCCTTAAGTGAGTTGGGCGATCGACAATCAAAATGTATTCCAACCGCCGTTAAACAAACTCCAGACTTGATTGTAACTTCACCTTATCTAAGAACACAACTCACTGCTCAACCATTGATTGAACAATTTCCACATACACCCGTTGAGGTTTGGCAAGTTCAGGAATTTACCTATCTGGACTTACAGTTCGACCAACCAACCACAACTCAGGCTCGCAAACCTTTGAGCAAAGCTTACTGGGACCGCTGCGACCCTGAATATGTCGATGGACCCAACGCCGAATCGTTGGTTCAACTGATGGAACGAGTCCGAACTTTCCTGAACCAGTTGCAACAACAATCCGGTTTTGTAGTTGTCTTTTCACATGGGTTTTTTATCAAAGCAATGCTGTGGCAGATTTTGGCTAACCCAACGGTAATTGATGCCGTTGCGATGACTCGGCTTTTGGGATTTTCGCGAGGATTTAGAGTACCGAATGCGTCAATTTTGCAGATGGAATTTGATTCAAATGGGATAGCTCATTGGAGTTCCTTCATTACCAACCATCTGCCACCAGAGCTAGAATCGGCAGCACCCGATGCAACTTTGGCGAGCGATGCAGGCGATCGACCTTCGTAACCTACCTTCACTGGAACAATGCTCCAACCAACGCCAGAGAGGGGTTGCTGATTTACGGTATGAACGACTCAATCTGCAAAAAATGAAACCAGCGTTTCAGAACAGCTTCGGAATTTCCAACTTATCTATTTTCCTACCGTGATTCAGCAATGCCTAACAATCCTTTCGCCATTGTTAAATAGCTCAATTGGGTCAGGAAAAGCACGATCGCAAAAGCGCTGCAAATCTCTATTCCTAATGCGGTCACAGGTTAGCCAAAGAATTTGAACTCGCTGCCAAAGCGAACTACTCAATCCACAAAACCTCACTTTTTAGTTACAACAACATTATCTGAACCGTTGGCAGGATCTCGATTAAATATTATTAATTTTTTTTTGTAAGTGCTAACACTTATAGCAGAAGATTTTTTGCAGAAAACTATCCAAGCAATAATTTCAACAATTAATAACTTCCTCAGCTTCTTCGCAGTTGGTATACAGCATATTCCATTTAGATGCAGATCGCGAAAAACCGGGTTTCGAGCAACAGAATCAGTAATGATGCGATAACTGTAAAGAAACCCGGTTTTTTGGGTGTACTTCATCAACCTGGAATACGCTATAACTGTTAATAGTTCATCTTTCACATTTCAGAGTTCAAGGGCTAATGACTGCTGATATTGTTTGCTGTTGCATCGGTATTGTTCCAATGTCTAAACAGTCAGTTGTTGCGAAAGCATAATTTTAGTCAACAGCCAACAGTTAACAGCAAACAATATCTTGCTCGTGCAACCAGAATTGACATGACTAATAACTACTTCCCCACACCCTGATATTTGCTCAATAAAGCAGCAAAGCGCTTGTAATCTAAAGGCTTCTCCAAATATTCCGCCGCTCCCAATTCCAAACCCTGATTTTTGTCGTCCACAAAAGTCAACATAATCACCGGAATATTAGTCAAATCCGGATCTGCTTTCAACGCCGACAGCACCGCCCAGCCGTTCATACTCGGCATCATCACGTCCAGAGTAATCGCATCCGGCAGCAACTCCTTAGCCAACAGAAGCCCCGCTTGACCGCTAGCCGACGATCGCACCCGAAATCCATGTTTAGACAAGCACCGGGCGATCAAATCGCGCGCGTCTGGATCGTCGTCAATCACTAGCACAGTAGCAGCATCGGGCAGATCCAGCGCTGGAACTCGCACTTCTTTTTGCTTCACTCCTGTCGCCGCTGCACTCGTCTCTAACCCTAGGGAGGACTCGGCCTGGATTTCTGCGATTTCTCGTCGATCGGGCGCAACTTTTTTCTGGCTTGTAATCTCAATCGGCAACCGGATCGTAAAACTAGAACCGCAATCAAACTCGCTCTCAACCGTAATGTCCCCGCCCATCATCTGGCAAAACTTCCGGCTAATTGTCAGCCCCAAACCGGTGCCGCCATACCTGCGGGTAGTCGAATCGTCCGCTTGGGTGAAAGCTCCGAACAGCCTTGACAACTGATCCTCAGTCATGCCGATGCCAGTATCGCTTACTTGAAACACGATCGAAGGCTGTTGACACAGACAAGGATCTGCCGGGAGTTTTTCAGAATTCTCCACCCGCAAAACCTCCCCTTCTTCCTTCCAAACATTAATCGTAATTTTGCCTCGCTCGGTAAACTTAGCAGCATTGCTCACCAAATTCAACAGCGCTTGCCGCAGTTTCGACGAATCGGAGTAGATCGTGCCAATATTGCGATCGCAATTGACGATCAAAGTGTTGCCATTTTTCCCGAGCATGGGTTGAACAGTAGTGACAACCTGCTCGATCAAATCCAACACCTCAACATTCTCCAAGAAAAGAGTCATCTTTCCTGCTTCAATTTTAGAAATATCCAAGATGTCACTAATAATGTTGAGCAACTGCTTGCCTGCGATATTAATACTTGCCAAATCCATCACAAACTCTTCTTCGCCGAGTTCCAGAGCCTCTTCTTGCAGCAGCTCGCTGTAGCCGATAATCGCATTCAAGGGCGTCCGCAACTCATGAGTCATATTTGCCAAAAATGTGCTTTTCGCCCGGTTGGCAGCTTCAGCAGCGTTCTTAGCAACTTCCAATTCGCGCGATCGTTCCTCTAGCTGCTGCTGTCGCACTTCCAAACCGTTGAGCAAACTGCTAATTTGCTGAGCCATTGTATTGAGAGTAGAAGATAGCACGCCGATCGCGTCATTAGAAACAACAGGCGATCGAGCCGTCAAATCACCGCTAGCCATCTGTTCTGCTGTTTCCCGCAGCAAGCCGAGATTCCGAATAATTGCCGACACCGACACAAAAGCCACTATCCCCGCGATCAAACTCAAAACCAAAGCCCCCATCAGCCAGTGCTGAGTGCGGCTCGCCACAAATAGAGTTTGCTCGACCAGCACCACCATTGCTGCTTCGGGAACCCCCGCCGCCGGACCTGAGGCAGCCTCTATTGCCAGCAAATAGTTCTTCATCTCCGCAGAACCCATCCACCCCACTCCCACCGCCATCCAAGTTATCAGTACCAAGATGACAAACAGCCCGCTCAAAGACGCCCGAGTTCCCAGAGAAATCGGCCTCGGAGCAAGTGCCGCCGCCCAGGCATAGCCCTTGAGAAAAGGATCTGGCTGCACCGATACACCCGAATTCCAAATCTCCTCAATTTGACCGTCCAACCTCACCTTACCAATCCGCACTGTTTTCCAGATATGCTGCGTTTGGGCATCTATTTTTACCTTGCCCGACGGGGCTGCAAACTCGATATTTTTAGCTGCCGCCCTGACTTTAACCGCATCTGTCGAACCAGCTTTTTCTACTGCTTGCTTCCACAGGTAAACGCCCAAATAAGCCGCTTCGATCGGGTCATCCGTGACTCGATTTTCCCCGTATCGGGCTTTATAAGCCTGGACAAATTTACGATTTTCCGGTGTATCTACCGTTTGAAAATAGTTCCAAACCACCAAATGTCCGGCAATATTGGACGGCCCGATCGCCCGCACTTCCTCTTCTGCTATGCTGACCGACATCACCGGAAAATCCTCGGGTTTCAAGCCAGCTTCCCGCAGCTTGTGGAAAAAAGCCACATTGCTGTCGCCGTTGAGAGTATTGAGAATAGCATCCGGTTTCACTGCTAAGATATGTGCGATCGCCTCGCCCACTTCCCTAGAACCCAGCGGCAGATACACTTCCCCCGCCAACTCTCCCCCCAGTGCCGCCAGTTGAGCTTTCACAATCCGATTTGCCGTCCGGGGAAAGATATAGTCCGAACCCAACAGGAAAATTTTCCGCTTCCCCTGTGCCAGCAAGTAATTCACCCCAGGCACAATCTGTTGGTTCGGGGCAGCACCAGTGTAGAAAATATTCGGACACTGTTCTAGCCCTTCATACTGCACCGGATAGAACAGCAACCCTCTGCCGTGCTCAAAAATCGGCAGTACAGCCTTGCGGCTCGCCGAAGTCCAACAGCCAAATACCACCGCCACCTGCGCTTCTAGAAGCAATTGCTTAGCTTTTTGAGCAAAAGTCTGCAAATCGCTGGCTCCATCTTCTATAACTGCTGCCAAGGGGCGTCCGAGTACCCCTCCCCCCGCATTAATTTCCTCAACAGCCAACAGCGTTGCGTCTTTCACAGAAATTTCGCTGATGGACATCGTGCCCGTCAGCGAATGCAAAACGCCTATTTTGATCGGCTCACGAGTCGGGCCGGCTGCTTCGAGGGGGTTACTGCTCGTTGCTCCCATAAGGTTTTAGATAGTTTATTACTAATAACAGAAATTTTTCTTCGATTCAGCAGAAACTTAGCCTTGAGGCTAACTCTTGTTTAGCAGATTATTTAACCCGATCGCCACAAAACAGGGGAATTGCTGTACCCTGTGGATTTTTACGGTCAAATTCTCAGCATAGACTTAAGTCTGCACTAAACTGTCGCCTATTTCTCTCTTCATATTTTACGGATGTCGGAAGAGCCTCATCCAACAATATTTGCCGCTTAACGATCGCGCGCTGCAGCAAAATTCTCCCCATCCCCCGCCCTCCCGCTCGTCCCCTCTCCCCAACTCATTGACCGGATAGCCTTGTGAGTCATCAAGAATTTCACACACTCACGCACTCATCCCTTTTCCATATCTTTCTTCCGACAGATCGAAGTCTCCTTAATTTCTCTTAGTTTAAAGCTACAAAATATTACCCAGTCCCTATCTATCTTCAGGCAGAGGGAAGGCTTCGTGATTAGCGTTATCTTAAGCATAAGGTTAAGTTTTAACTAGCCTTGTTAAAAATAACTTTTACCAACAATAGGGTCAAAACAAATGAGTATTGAAGAAAACGCGACCCACATTGGCAGCACTACTCAAGTAACGCTACCAAAATCAAAGGAAACATTGCTGGGCGAGGAAACAGAAAAATCCCTCGGCGATTACAAACAAAAAGATGCTCAAACTATGCGAGCTGTGGAACAGTTGAAAGAAGAACTTCAGCACAAAATAGATACGGAATGTCATCACAAGGTTGATTAAAACTAATACGATTTTTTTTAGGGTGGGGGTAAGATTCGGTCTGTCCCGCACCCGCTTTTTTCTGGCAAAAGATAGAAAGCAGAATTAAATAAAAAATTTATAATTTGAAATTATTTTTGGTTTAAAAAAACAGTCTTCGAGGCACGGGTGACCATCCACCCGTTTTTTCACAGAAATACTTCATTGCAGGCAGCAAAAACGGTAAAAAAAACCGATAAGTACGAAAGTGGCAGTCTGTCCAAGACGGAAAAATTATTTTTCCATCTTCCATCTTCATTTTTTCTTCATTCTTTCTTCCTAGAGGTAGAGTGCAACGCAGCTCCTAGTTACCTATGATGAGTTTATTCAGTAAAAAACGTCAAATTAGATACAGATTAGGAGAAAGTCATGAGCGTTGAAGATAGAGCAAAGGCAACTGGCAAAAACATCGAAGGCGCTGCTCAAGAAGCCATAGGTAAGGTTACTGGAGACCCGAAGGATAAAGCCGAAGGCAAAGCCAAGCAGGCACAAGCTGAAGCTGGTCACGCGATCGAAGATGTAAAAGATGAGCTCAAAAAGAAACTAGACTGAGCCTAATACTAATTGAGAGGGTCGAGCAAACTGACCCTTTCAAGTATTCCAAATGTTTGAGGAACGGAGGAAAAAAGGTGAGTTTATTGCAGCAGAGTCGCAAAATAATTGCGGGCGTACTTTTGGTATTAATGCTAGCAGTTACTACTGCCTGCGCGCCCAGCGTTTCAGCCCAAAAACCGACTGATGTACCTGTAGCAATTGGTGGCAGTCAGGGTTATTACGCACAGCTAGAACGTGGCAATACCGCCGCAGGTCAAGATTTTGGTCAATGGGTAACAAAGACCGCTAAAGGCTTGGTTCAGGATGCTTACGTGCGCGACAATAACAAATTGGGAGTAGTAGTTACCCAGCAAGTCCGCCCTACAGAAGTGAAAGATTTAGCCAAATCTTTAGCACAAGGTTTTCACCGCAATTTTCCCAATCAGGATGTAAGTGTTTTGGTGTATGCTCCTGACAAAAAACTGATTTTGACGGCTAAGTACGACCAGCAATCAAATCAAATAGAATACAAGTCTTGACCTGGTTAGCCAGCTTGAATGATAGCGGCGCGGCGGTTTAATATTCGGCAGTTTTTTGAATGCGAAGTTATCTCAAGTAGAGACAGAACTGTTGTGTAGATAGGAAGAGATTTACCATGAGTAGCAGCGATAGTTACAAGCGTCAAATCATGAGCGATTTGGCCCAGGGAAATCGAGAAATGATGCCGGAGACAACCGGTGAAGAGTACGAAAATTTTGACGATTTTGCTCAGAGAACTTCGCCCGATCAGCGCAAACAATTATTCGGGCGTTCTCTGAATCACGACTCCCTGCCGCCGGCGCAGTTGGAACCGGAATTGCAAAAGGCGATCGCCCAAATTAAGCCAAACGAACGCGACGACGTGGCGCGGGAATTCTTCAAGCATTTGGGCAAGAGAGGATTGGACGATCGTCAATTAGAAAAGCAGCTAGGACTTTCTACCCACCACGCCAGCCGCATGAATGCTGACGATGTTACCAAGCTGGCCTCATTTACCTATCACAATCACCCGGATATTTTCCGAGAAGTGCTGGCAGAACAGCCGAGTTTGATGAAGTTTTTGGGAAATCCAATTGTGGCGGGTATTTTGGGAATAGTTGCTGCTAAATGGCTCAACAGCCGCAAATAGTCTTGGATTCAGACAAGCTTGAAAGCTGAGAGTACGTGCAGCAAATCAAAGGACGATCGCCCGGGCGATCGTCCTTTGATCTTTTGTATCTAGTCCGGTCGATTCCCTCCGCTTCGCTTCCCCCGAAATCAGTTAGGGGCGGGTGCACCAACAAGATCTGCCAATAATATCAATTCCGGTTACACTCCTGATGATGGTCTGTTGGGAGTAGGGAGTGGGGGAATGTGGAATTGCGCGACCTTGACTCGATCGTGCCCATGCAACCGGAAACGATATAATTGACTATCTCAAAAACCTGCCCGACCGGGATATTACGGTCAATCGATCGGACTAGATATTATATCTATTCCTGTATGAAAATAACTGCGATTGCATTTTTAGGGAGGATTTTAGTCATCATCAAACTAACTCAAAATTTAGTCTTCACTACAAACATCTTTGATAGCGGTCGTTCGACAGAACATAAGATTATAATACTAAATCCCGATTGTTTAAATATTAATTATTGGACTCGTAGCTATTCGGGTAAGTAAAAAACCTTGCCAATTACCGATGGCGAATTACCAATTATTGCTCAAAGCTAAAAATAGCTGCACAACAGTAAACTGCGGTATACCTGACACTCCGCAAATTTAAATGTACGATTAAGTGTTGCCGTGAATGAGAAAAAAAGATGAACCCATCCACTATTTGGCGAAAACTCCGCAGCCAGCAAGCCTTCTGCTTGGCTGTACTCCTGGCAGGTTGCCTGGTATTTATCGGTTGTTCCCCCGCACAGTCAGCGGCTGGCAATTCAGTCGATCCCAAGTTGAAAGAGCAAGTCTTGCAGATTATCCGCGAAAACCCGCAAGCAATTTTAGATTCGGTACAAGCGTACCAGCAACAGCAGCAGCAGTCTCTCAAAGCAGCGCAGGAATCATTTTTGCAGCAGATGAAAACTAATCCCAAATCTGCGATCGGGGATTCTCCCACCACGGGTTCAGCTTCGCAGCAGATTGTACTTTTAGAATTCTCTGACTTTCAATGTCCGTTTTGCGCGCGCGCTCACGATACTGTCAAGCAGTTTATGGCAAAACACCAGGACAAAGTTACTTTAGCTTACAAGCATTTACCCTTGACTTCAATTCACCCTCAAGCGCTGCCAGCAGCTAAAGCAGCTTGGGCAGCGGGCCAACAGGGCAAATTCTGGGAATATTACAGCGCTTTGTTTGAAGGGCAGAAAGATTTAGGCGAACCATTGTACGGATCGATCGCCCAAAAGCTCAATCTAAAATTAGATAAATTCAACACCGATCGCAACAGCCCCGCTGCCGAAGCCGCCATTGCCAAAGACGTGCAACTCGCTCAACAACTGGGCATTCAAGGCACTCCCTTCTTTATTATGAACGGTAAAACTTTCTCCGGGGCGGTCGAGCTTTCTGAGATGGAAAGCATTCTCGCTAGTATCTCCAAATAAGTAAGCCCACCTGAACAAACAGAACAGAGCCCCGATTTCTTAAAGAAGTCGGGGCTCGAATGCGCGATCGGGTCGATCGCTATATTTACTGACTAATTTTTACGATTGGGAACAAATTTGCTTCTTGTGTTGTCTTAGTAAGACTCTAAGCTGCTTATGACTTAAGTATTATATCTTGCCTTTTACAAGCTTTCCCAAACGTAGCTAGTAGATTCAAATGATTGTTTGTCAATACTAATTTGAATTCTTTTGGCAAGACGATCGCGGGTTTTAAGCTCCATTTCCCTTGCATCTACGAGGAAAATTTATCATGCAAAAAATTACGCAAATAGTTGTCATTGACCCAACCGTTGAAGATTATCAAAGCCTTGCACCAAGCCCCGAACCAAGGAAAGAGATATTTATACTCGATCGGGCAGCGGATGGAGTCGAGCAAATTACAGAGTTATTAGCCAGCTACACCGATATTTCCGCCGTTCACATTGTTTCTCACGGCGGGCCTGGAAATGTGCAACTGGGGTCAATTCAGCTAAATTCTGACAACCTAGACGAATACGGCGATCGACTTGGGCAGTGGAAAAAGGCCTTAGCCCCTAGCGCCGATATCCTCCTGTACGGTTGCAACGTGGGGGCAGAAATCGCCCCACCGATAGCGGGGCGATCGTTCTTGCAACGCCTCAATCAACTCACAGGTGCAGACATCGCCGCCTCCAAAAACCTGACAGGAAGTGCTGCATTAGGCGGCGACTGGGATTTAGAAGTAACAATTGGTTCGATTGATACACCTTTGGCATTCACCCAAGAGGCGATCGCAGCTTACAGCCACGTTTTAGCTACTTTCTCAGTCACAAACACCAACGACTCTGGCGCAAATTCGCTGCGAGATGCCATTACCCTAGCCAATGCTAACGCAGGCGCAGATACTATTGACCTGACTGGCATTACTGGCACGATCGCCCTCGCTACGACATTACCAACTATTAATGAAAGTGTCACTCTGAACGGCCCAGTCGCAGCTACTTTGACAGTCAGCGGTAACAGCTTAGTGCAGATACTAACCACTACTAACGGCACTGTTAGCATTTCTAACCTCACCTTTGCTAACGCTAATACTGGTGCTGGTGGCGGTGGCATTAGTAACGGCAATGGCGTAACGCTAAACCTCACCAACGTTACCTTTTCTAATAACACTGCTGGAGGAGGTGGTGCTCTTTTCAATAATGGCACGGCGACACTCACTAATAGCACCTTTACTAACAATAAAGCAACTGCATTCGGTGGCGGTGCGATCAGAAACCAAGGCACGATGACAGTCACTAATAGCAGCATCATCAATAACGAGGTGACATCCCAAGGCGGCGGCGGCATTTACAGCGAAGGTACGCTTAATATCACTGGCAGCACTTTTTCTGGCAACAAAGCCAGCGACGCTACTTGGGGAGGCGGCGCAATCTACGGCGGAGGCGGTAGCACTCTCAACCTCACCAATACGACTCTCTCGGGCAACACTGCACTAGAAAGAGGAGGTGGTATCTGGTGGATTGGTACTGCAGGGACTATCACTAATAGCACCATCACCAATAACACGGCTGACTCAGATGCCAACAACGGCGCTAATGACAACGGGGGTGGCATCTTCAGCAGTCTGGCGACGATCGCTCTCAGGAATACTATCATCGCCGCTAACTTTGATGCCTCTCCCGCAGCAGGAACTATCAATCCCGACGTTTCTGGCAACATCACCGGGAATAACAATAACCTGATCGGGAATCTCACCGGCAACACGGGTACGCTTGGGACGGGCAGCGACATCGTTAACCCAACTCCTGGGTTAGCAGCGCTGGCACCTAACGGCGGCCTTACGCAGACGCACGCACTGAATGCAGGTAGTCCCGCGATCGATGCGGGTAACAGCGGGATCGCACCTCCTACGGATCAGCGCGGCGCTGCCTTCCCTCGCCCCTCTGGCACTGCTGCTGACATCGGTGCTTTTGAGTTCCAAGAAATCGTCAGCATTACAGCCCCAACCGCTACAGCTATTGAAGGTGGAAGCGCAGGCACTTTTCGCATCAGCCGCACTGGTAGCACATTAGGCAACCTGACAGTGAATCTCGCTATTGATGGCAGTAGCACCGCTGTCCCTGCTGACTACAATCTAGGCAGTACCTTTCCCGTCACTATTCCCAACGGGCAAAGCTTTGTGGATGTGATTCTGACTCCGGTTGATGACGCTATACCGGAGTTGGCAGAAACGGTGCGATTGAATTTGGGAAATGGGAATTATACGATCGCACCGGCCAACAGCAATGCTACGGTGACTATTGCAGCCAATGACTCGATTGCTTATGCGATCGCACTCACAACTCCAGCCACAGGTTCCTTAATTGAAGGCAATTCCGGCACTAAACCCGTCACTTTCACCGTCACTCGCAGCGGCGGCACGGGGGTAGCGAGTACAGTAAATTATGCGATCGCCGGTACCGCGAGCAACGGCGTTGACTACAATATTATCAATGCTGCCGGGGCTACTAGCGCCACAGGGACGATCGCCTTTGCCGCCAACGAAACAACTAAAACTATTGCTGTGGATGTCTTGGGCGAAACGGCAGTTGAACCTGACGAGACAATTATTGTCACCCTCAGCAACCCAAATTTGACCGCAGCGCCGGAAAGTTCGACTATCACCACCAGCACCGCCACTGCTACAATCGCCAATGATGACAGCCCTAGTATCTCGATCGGTGATGTAGTTGTTAGCGAGGGCAATACGGGTACTGCTAGCGCCTCCTTTACCGCTACTCTCTCAGCAGCTTCTAGCTTGCCCGTCACCGTCAATTACGCCACGTCAGACGGTACTGCTAACACTGCTGATAGCGATTACGCGGCGGCCACAGGCAGCCTCACCTTCAATGCCGGGGAAACGACTAAAAGCATTACTGTTGCTGTCAACGGCGATTCTAAGTTTGAAACTGACGAAACATTTAACGTCAACCTCAGCACCGCTGTCAATGCGACTATTACTAAAGCGACGGGCATAGGTACGATCGTAAATGACGACTTGGAGTCACCGACTCCGACTCCAACTCCAACTCCGACTCCGACTCCGACGCCGACTCCGACTCCGACTCCAACTCCGACTCCAACTCCGACTCCGACGCCGACTCCGACGCCGACTCCGACTCCGACTCCAACTCCAACTCCAACTCCGACTCCGACTCCAACTCCAACGGAAACTCCGACGCCAACTCCAACGGAAACTCCGACTCCAACTCCAACGGAAACTCC
>NZ_JAUBSX010000020.1:67184-102164 GCF_036704885.1 Microcoleus sp. F4-D5
CCGACTCCAACTCCAACGGAAACTCCGACGCCAACTCCAACGGAAACTCCGACTCCAACTCCAACGGAAACTCCGACGCCAACTCCAACGGAAACTCCGACGCCAACTCCAACGGAAACTCCGACTCCAACTCCAACGGAAACTCAAGACGAAGATTGCATTTGCAAGCAGATAACCTTTCCCAGCCAGACTGCTATTCGCGGCCCCAACCAAACAAATAGCACCACCAACGGTACAGAAAGCGACGACATTCTGGAGGGTTCGATTACCAATGACAATATCAACGGCTTAAATGGTAACGACTTGGAGGTTGGCTTCACTGGCAATGACAATATTTATGGCGGATCTTACCTCAGCTTCGATCGAGGAAATACAACCATTCTTCCCTCTGCCAAAGATAGCGACGTGCTGTTTGGCAATGAGGGCGATGATTACCTCAACGGGGGTGCTAAAAATGATTTAATTTTTGGGGGCGAGAACGAAGATGTTGCTTACGGTGGCAAAGATGACGACATAATTTTTGGAGACAAACAGAGCGATACTTTAATTGGCGATGAGGGTAACGACACATTATACGGTGGTACTCTTAACCCTTCAGACATCGATTCTACAGGTCGCGATTTGCTATTTGGCCTAAGTGGCGACGATTACCTGAACGGGCAAGAAGCCGAAGATTCGCTTTCTGGCGGTAATGGAAACGATACAGTGCATGGCGGCAAGGGTGATGATTTGGCCCTAGGAGATTTGGGCAACGACGTGCTGTTTGGGGATGAGGGCAGCGATACTCTCTGTGGTGGCGACGGAGAAGATACTATGTACGGGGATATTGGCAGCCCTCTGACGATCGCCTCCGCTGGCGCTCAAGACCAGATGTGCGGTGATTTGGGCAACGATTTGTTGTTTGGCAATGAAGGTCAGGATACCCTCAACGGTGATGCTGGAAACGATACTCTTTATGGCGGCAAGGATGAAGACAGTTTACTGGGTAGTGCTGGGGACGATTGGTTATTTGGAGATGAGGGGAATGATACTTTGATTGGAGGTACTGGGGACGATCGATTTATCTTAGGTATCGACAACGGGCGCGAGACTATTTTAGACTTTCAAGATGGTCGCGATGCGATCGGCTTGAGGGGCGGTTTAAGTTTCTCGCAACTGAGCATTACTGTAGAAAATAATTCTACTTTGCTCCGAGTTACCAGTTCCGGTCAACTGTTAGCAACTCTCAGCAATGTGTCAACAGGGCTGATTAATGTTGCCGATTTTGTAGCGGTCTAAATCGATACCCCTGGGGACACGGCAATGCCGTGTCCTTTTGCTCGATCGCATACAAAAAATCGGCTCTCCCCGATCTGTGGTAATAACTCGATCTAAGAACTGGTAATAGGTAATGGGTAATGGGTTAGTCATTTGGAGCCAATTACCTATTACCTATTACCATTACTCTGTAACACAGAATACATTTTCCAGCTCACGAGGAGAGCAAAAAAGGGGACTTTGACCCTCTTGCTCCCCTCTTTTTAATGGGTACTGGGGGGTTCTAAGACGCAAGAAAACACGATCTACAGAACCCAAAAACCTGGTTTATGCGTCAATATTTCTCGAAAAAAGCGACAATTTTTCCCAAAAACCGATTTTTTTGCATAATTCCTGTTTTCTAAGCCGATTATTTAATAGGACAGATCGATACCTACTGGAATCCGTTGTTTTTCTCGATCGATAGTTCCGGCTTCCCTTTTTAATCTTTATCCAAAACAAACAAAACAAAACACAATCAAATCAAGCGCTGAAACCCAAACAAAATCGCTAGAATGAAGGCAGTCGAGACGATGCGTGTTGCAGTTCTTTTTGATGTATCATTTATGGAGGACTACTTTTATGCCATCCTTGAAATCTCCAACCGATCGAACCAGTGGATTATACGTGCGTTCCCCAGAGAGAGAACAACTCGTTTTTCCCCTGAAACATACAGAAGTCAGAGCAAAAATTGCCGGAAATTTATCGCGAGTTGAAGTCTCGCAGCAATTTGAAAATCCTTTCACCAAGCCATTAGAAGCCGTCTATATTTTCCCGCTACCGGAGGAAGCAGCGGTAGATGAGATGGAAATTAAAATTGGCGATCGCACTATTAAAGGCAGCATCAAAAAACGCGAAGAAGCCCAAAAAATTTACGAAAAAGCCAAACAAGAAGGGCGGACTGCGGGTTTGCTGGAACAAGAACGAGATAATATTTTCACCCAGTCCCTCGCCAACATCAAACCGGGTGAATCAATCGATGTCACGATTCGCTACACTGACAGTTTGAAATTTTTAGCTGGCGATTACGAATTCATTTTTCCGATGGTTGTCGGGCCGCGATATATTCCCGGTACGCCGCTGGATGAAACGGCTGCTAGCGGTAGCGCCCCAGCCCCAATGACAGTCAATTCGTCTACCGATATTGTCCCCGATGCGTCGCGCCTCAATGCCCCGATTTTGCCACCGGGAATGCGATCGGGACACGATATCGGCGTGACGCTGGAAATTGAGGCTGGCATACCGATTCGTAATGTCAATTCCCCATCCCACCAACTGCAAATTGAATATTTCGACTCTCCCCAAACTTCCTTAGCAAGCGAGCAAAAAAATGGGCTGAGGGTGCGCGTTCAATTGGGGAATCAAGATACAATTCCCAACAAAGATTTGATTGTTCGCTATCAAATTGCTGGTCGAGAAACTCAATCGACCGTATTAACTCAAGCAGACGATCGCGGCGGGCATTTTGCAGTTTACTTGATTCCGGCGATCGAGTACAAAACTGATGAAATTGTGCCGAAAGATGTCGTTTTTTTAGTCGATACTTCCGGTTCGCAATCCGGTGCGCCTTTGCAGCAATGTCAGGCATTGTTGCGGCAATTTATTAACGGGCTGAATCCAGCGGATACTTTCTCGATTCTGGATTTTTCCGACAAAGTGCGGCGACTGTCCAAACAACCCCTGCCGAATACAGCAGAAAATCGACAACAGGCGATCGAATATATCAACAAACTTCGCGCTTCTGGCGCTACGGAAATGTTGGGCGGGATTCGGGCGGCGATCGATTTTCCCGCACCATCCGGGCGCTTGCGAACTGTGGTATTCCTCAGCGACGGTTACATCGGCAACGAAAACCAAGTTCTCGCCGAAGTGCAGCAACATCTCAAATCGGGGAATCGCCTGTACAGTTTCGGTGCGGGGAGTTCCGTCAATCGCTTTTTGCTCGATCGCATTGCGGAAATCGGGCGGGGAATCTCCCGGATTATCCGGCACGACGAACCGGTTAACGAATTTGTCGAAAAGTTCTTCCGGCAAATCAACAATCCGGTGTTGGTAAATCTGGAAATTACTTGGCAGGGAGAGGGCGAAAATCCGGTAATTTATCCGTCAGTTGCGCCGGATTTGTTTGCCGAACAACCGCTGGTTCTCTTTGGAAAAAAGGGCGATCGCGAAGCTGGAACGCTTCATATTAAAGGGGTTAGCGCAGGCGGACACCAGTACGTCCAAACCTACCAACTCGACTTTACAGATCCTGGAAATCCGGCAGTTGCCCAGCTTTGGGGGCGGCACCGCATCAAAGATTTGATGAATCAGATGGTGCAGTACGACACTAAGGTGGGAGTGGAAACAGTGACAGAAACGGCGCTAACCTATCAGCTTCTGTCGCAGTACACGGCTTTTGTGGCTGTCAGCGATGATGTGCGCGTCGAACCGGGTACGGAATCGATCGCGATGAACCTGCCGGTAGAAATGCCGGAAGCGGTGGAATATGAGGGCGTATTTGGCGGCACGGACTTTATGGCGCAGGAAATGATGCTTCGAGGTTCTGCACCTGTTGCAAGATTGATGAAATGTTTTGCCCTTACTGACGAAGAAGAACCTGAAGAAGTAGCACGCGGCATCAAATTTAACCGCATAGAGGAACGGATATATCCATTGTCCGCACCAGTCGCCGGCAGCGCCCCAAGTGCACCGTCAAAGGCGCGCGGCACATCACCTGTAGAAATCGTTAGTGCTACGGGGTTGGATGAAGTGGCGATCGATAGTTTAAACGAACACTTGGCAACTCTGAGAGTCCCGCCCGGTACAAACGGCGAATTGGTGTTAGAAATTGTCTTCAGTAAGGTGCGCCCCAGCCGCATAGTTGTGGATGCTGAGGCTTCGACTTTGGCGGATGTGGAGTTGCTGAAAACTATCAAAAAATGGCTCTTTAGCTGGCGCATTCCTCACTTTATTGGGGATACAGTGCGCCTGACGTTGCGGGTGCGATCGTAAAACAGCTTGAGTTGCACCACAATAGTCTCCTGATTCCGGCCAATAATTATTCCGATGCTACCGGAATTGATATAACTATAATAGACTTCTCCCATAATTATTGTGGAACAGGCATCCTGCCTGTTCTTGACTGTCTTTTTTCCAGAGGTCTAATGTAGTATCAGCGATTTCTAAGATTTGGGACTGGTAGCTCAAGAGGAAGAGCACTGCGACAGCATCGCGGAGGTTGGGAGTTCGAGCCTCCCTCAGTTCCACCTTTTTGGGGGCTATAGCTCAATGGAAGAGCGCTTTCTCTGCAGGAAAGAAGTTAGAGGTTCAAATCCTCTTAGCCCCACCCATCAATATCAAATCTGGATATATGAAGGGGTTTTCGCGCTCAATTTCTCAAGGGTTGGTCAAGATGAATATCCCACCAGACCAATTAGAAATTTGCCTCAATGTTCTGCAACAAATTTCAGAAGATCCAGCGGTCATTGGCGAACACGATCGCTTCAAAAGTTTGGTTGCCAAAATCTACAAACAGGGACGCAAAGGTTTGCGTCAAACTCAACAACAACAACGACGAATTGAAGATAGGCAACTCAAAGCATCAACCGTCATGGTGCAGCATCAGCACCAACAACAGCCATGCGCTGCGTTACCAGAATCAACAACCCGATCGCAGCATTTGCACAAGCCCATCCTTTGTTACATTTGCAAAACACCCTATACAGAAATTCATTTTTTTTATCATTCACTCTGCCCAAAATGTGCTCAATTTAATTACCAAAAACGACAACAGCGAACCCATTTAGTTGGGCGAACTGCATTAGTGACAGGCGGACGCATCAAGATTGGCTATCAGATGGGATTGCGGCTGTTGCAAGATGGTGCGAGGGTGATTCTCACCACAAGATTCCCCTATGACTGTGCTAATCGTTATAGTCTAGAACCCGATTTCGAGCAGTGGCGCGATCGCCTGCAAATTCACGGACTCGATCTGCGAAATATTCCAGCAGTAGAAACATTTGTACGGGATTTATTCCATACTGAATCAGCTCTCGATCTGATTATCAACAATGCAGCTCAAACTATCAAGCGTCCATTGGCATTTTATCAGCATCTCTTAGAGCGAGAAGAAGAAGCATCACAAATACTCAGCAATAACGCGCAAGCATTAATCCCGATCGATAGCAATCTATTAAAGGAGCAATTACCTCGACATCAATCTATTTTACTCGAAAGTCAACCGCATTACAAAGATCGCCTACCGGGTGCGATCGCTGATTACTTCCCGCGCGATTGCTTCGATGCTGACGGACAACAACTGGATCTTCGCCCCGAGAATAGCTGGTTGCTAAAACTCGATGAGGTAAATACGATTGAGTTACTTGAAGTACAAATGGTGAACGCGATCGCACCCTTCATGCTTAACAGTCAACTCAAACCATTACTACTTCGTTCATCCTTTGAAAGACGATTTATCATCAACGTTTCAGCAATGGAAGGACAATTCAACCGATCCAGTAAAACACCCTATCATCCCCATACCAATATGGCAAAAGCAGCTTTGAATATGATGACGCGAACCTCGGCGGTTGATTATGCTCGATATAATATTTTCATGAACAGCGTCGATACGGGTTGGATTACCAATGAAAATCCCGCTCCTAAGAAAATACGAGTTCAAGGAGAACAAGGCTTTTACACGCCCTTAGATGCGATTGATGGGATGGCAAGAATTTACGATCCGATCGTTCAAGGTATTGAAAACCCCGAGCCTCCGATTTACGGTCATTTTCTTAAAGACTACGCCCCCTATCCCTGGTAGCAAATGATGATAAATACCGCTCTTCACTGTCCGTTACCCAACCCTATAGACTCTTCCTCCGAAGTTGTAATGGAACTCAAATCGTTAATCGATTATCTCCAAACCGATCGACCGATAGCTCAAAAAATAGTCTTCCCGCGCGGCACAGTCATGCCCGATGGACGACTTGATTTGTGCAAGCAAGATTTAGGTGTAATGGGATGTCATTTAGTGACTGAAGCATTGGCAAACAATGATGCGATCGCTAGCTTGTTATTGGGAACCAATGGTATTGGCGATCGGGGTGCTAAGGATGTGGCGCGATTGATTCAACGTAACAACCGTTTAGAGATTGTCTATTTAGGTTGCAATGCGATTTCATCAACAGGTATTGCTGCACTTGCCGCAGCGCTGACGCAGAATCAATCTATAACTGGTTTGTGGTTAAAACGCAATCCGATTGGCGTAGGAGGTGCAGATCGTCTAGCGGAAATGTTGCGTCACAATACAAGTATCCGCACGCTAGATTTGGTCAATACTCAAATAGGAGATGAGGGATTAGCAGCCATTTTAGAGGTTTTGACTTACACCAATCGTACTGTTGAAAGGCTGTACTTGGGCGGCAATCAAATTCAGGAAAACCATGCTGCTTTACTGGCTAATCTTTTAGCTGATAATCCTGTGATTACTGGCTTATTTCTTAATGTCAATCATCTTGGCGATCGAGGTGTTACAGTTTTAGTGGATGGATTGGCAGAAAATAAAACACTGGTTGATTTAGGACTAGCTAGCAATGGAATTGGGGTAGCAGGGTGCAATCCATTATTAGCAGCAGTGGCAACCCATCCCAAACTTAGTAATCTGGATTTAGGTTATAGTCCCTCTACAGGAGTGTTGGGAGCACAGCCCAATCAGATTGGAGATATCGGTGCAAGTGCGATCGCCCATTCGATTGCACGGAACCAAATCTTATTGAAACTCAACCTTTGTCGGAATGGAATTGGCAATTTGGGAAAAAAAGCGCTCATTTCTGCATTAGAAATCAATCAAAAATTACGTTATCTGATTTTAGATGGGCAACCAGATCGACGAATTGAAGTTTTGTTAGAGCGCAACCGAATGCTGAATTTTGGTGAAGAATTACATCAGCCTCGTAGTGTTTCTTTAATCCAGAGTGTATATCGTTGAGTTTAACCCTGTTTTGCGACTCGTCAGTATTTAATGTAAAATAAGTTCAGCATATTTTAAAACTAGGACAGACCGATCGATACCGCCGCAAACAACCGGGATTAATCTGGGCGAGTAGTTTATTGCCGGGGGCGATCGTGAATTGATCTGCCCTCAAAGGTTAGCAACCTCCAATAGTCGAGACGATTCACTTTCGTTGATCCTTTCTATCCCTTTTTATCCCACACTCACCTCGATCGGTATAGTGTGGGGATTCCCGTCTGTTTAGCTAAAAAGTCATAAAACAGTTTGTAGTCAGGACTTCAGTCTTTTGTGAAATCTTTTAGCCACTAAGGACTTTAGTCCTGACTGCGAACCAGTTTTATTCTGGGTAATTCGCCGGACACGATCGAATTTTTGATTAAACCGCAGCCAACTCAGGAGTCGGGCGCTTGCTGTGGCGGATACCCTCGATCGCCGCTGCGTAATCGTTCGCCTTAAACACAGCAGAACCAGCGACGATCGCATTTGCGCCCGCTTCCAGAACTTGCCAAGTATTGTTCCCCTTCAAACCGCCATCTACCTCAATCCAAGGATCGAGGCCCTTGTCGTCGCACATTTTACGCAACTGGCGAATTTTCGGCAAAACGGCCGGGATAAAACTTTGACCGCCAAAGCCCGGATTGACGCTCATAATCAGCACCAAATCGCAAAGTTCCAGCACGTACTCGATCAACTCCAAAGGCGTCGAAGGATTCAGAACCACACCAGCCATTTTGCCCAATTCCCGAATTTGGCCGAGGGTGCGGTGCAAGTGAGGCGAAGCATTATGCTCGGCGTGAACCGAAATAATGTCAGCACCCGCCTTAGCGAAGTCCTCGACGTACTTCTCGGGCTCCACAATCATCAAGTGGACATCGATCACCTTGGTAGTAACGGGGCGAATTGCCTCAACAATCAGCGGCCCGATAGTAATATTAGGAACAAAGCGACCGTCCATCACATCTACGTGAATCCAGTCAGCCCCAGCTCGATCGACTGCCTGAATCTCTTCTCCGAGACGGCTAAAATCGGCTGATAATATGGATGGAGCAATAACGATTGATTTTTGGGATTGGGTCATGGCTAAGTCTGTTCTCCTGTCTGCTGTGCTGTATCCAGTTTATCAAAATACGGGTCTCCGGGTCGAAAAGTTGCCAACGATCGGTCGCGAGATTGGGAGGGTCAAAAAATTTTGCCTCTGACAGACAAGTTTGGCGATCCCGCCCCAGCCCTGCTCTGGGAATTTTGGTTTAGGATATAAATTTTCCCTCTCACAAATAACTTGTGTGCAAAATCTCACCTCCTGCAAATTTTGGGTAGCGAATTATGAAAAAAACAGATCCCTTAGAAAATCCTGAACTCGATCGTGCAAGTCTGTTTGTATTAATGATCCCAGTCATCGGCTTTTTCCCCGCCCTGTGGACTCTTTACCGCCGTCAGGGAAGCCCCGAACGCAAAGCCGTCAGCCGCTTGGCAATTGCCCTTGCTTTTAGTTGGCTCTTAGGACATATTCTTTTAGAAGCTGGAGCAATTTCTGCGGAATCTCCGACACTTCCCATGTTATTAATGAGTAGCCTGCTAACAACCAGCTATTTCATCGTTGCTCTGGGACTGATGGTTCGCCTCTGGAAGCGTCAACCGCTATGGTTGCCAGGAATGAGTCGCCTAGCCGAGCAAGTAGTAGGCAAACATTTATCATAATTTAGGGTTCTTTTAAGCCCCTACCCTATTGATTGATTGCGTCTTCAGCTTGATACTACATATTGCCATTATCTTTTTTATTTTTGTTGTGTGTGAGGAAGCCAGTGCCAGCTCAAAAAATTCCTAATCAAGACCCTATCCAACAATCAACTGCCCAACCTTCAACCAAAAAAGCTTCCCAGCCCCATCGAGGTCGCTGGCTGGGTTTTGGTTTTGGTTTGGCTGGAGTAGCCATGCTCTCAGCCACAGCCGGAGCGTTGCTAGCCGTCTCCCTTTCTACAACGCCGCTTCAGCAACAAAAGTTGAGCCCTGAAGAAGCGGCTGTGTTTTCTCAAGGCGACATGGCAAAGCTCAACATGAAGATGCCGGAGCTGACTCGCCCAGTTAATATTTTAGTTTTAGGACTTAAAGTTCTCAGCTCAGACCTCGACGGCCATCCCGATAAGGATCTGGGATACGAGGTCTGGCAAAATTCTTTCAAGGGGTTAACCGATACCATGCTGTTGGTTAGGTTTGACCCTCAAAATAAAAAGTTAAGCGTGCTTTCGATTCCGCGTGACACCCGCACCTATGTTGAAGGTAGGGGCGAGGTGAAAATAAACGAAGCTAATTACTACGGGGGCCCGGCTTCGTCAGCAAAGGCAGTGAGCGGACTCTTGGGCGGGGTGGGAATTGACCGCTATGTCACAGTCAATATTCAAGGCATCAAAAGTTTGGTGGATGCACTTGGTGGCATTACTATTAATGTCCCTAAAGACATGAAGTATACCGATGAAAGCCAGCATTTATATATAGATTTAAAGGCTGGCAAGCAGAAACTCAACGGCGAACAAATCGTGCATTATTTGCTTTACCGGCACGACGATTTGGGCGATATCGGGCGGGTGCAGCGCCAGCAATTGTTGATGCGGGCTTTTGTGGAACAGGAAGTAAATGTAGGTTTGCTGTCTCGACTACCGAAAATTTTGTCGGTGATTCAGTCTCACATTGACACCAATTTGAGTATAGAAGAATTGGTGGCTTTAGCTGGTTTTGCTACTCAAACCGATCGCGCTGGCGTGCAAATGTTGATGGTTCCCGGCAAATTCAGCGATTCTAAGGACTACAAGGCGAGTTTTTGGTTGCCAGATCAAAGTGGCATCGAAACTCTGGTGTCAGAACATTTTGACTTCGGCCAAAACACTTGGACAATTGAAAATGCTGATGCGACTTTTCTCAAGGTGGCTATTCAAGATAGTACCGGAGATCGATCGGCTGTTGAAGATTTTGTCAATACTCTGACTCAAGCCGGTTATCGGAATGTTCAGGTTTATAAAGCTTGGCCCGAACCGCTGGAGGTAACTACTCTAGTAGCTCAACAGGGCGATATTAAAGGTGCTCAAGCGATTCGCCAGTTTTTGGGTTTTGGAGATGTGCTGGTTGAGAGTACCGGTTCTTTGCAGTCCGACGTGACAATCAGATTGGGTCAGGATTGGTTGGAGAAAAAGGCTCAGTCCGGTGGTGCGGCTAAGTCTTTTTAAACTGGATTTTAACTGGGGTATTTGTAGGGACACAGCAATGCTGTGTCCTCTTCTTTTCTGTTGGTAGAGAGGAAGGCGATCGCTTTTTTGTCGATTTACTGATACTATATTTTTTGGTGATGATGAATCGCGATCGCAATACCGATACTTCCCTCCGCAATCACAAGTGAAACAATAATCAACGAGGGAAAGCTTAAGATATTTTAGAAAGGTAGGGTTGATGAACAAGGGTTCTAAAATAGACCGACAGCGCGAACATCAGGCAAATGAACGCACCTTTCTTGCATGGTTACGAACTTCACTGGCTTTAATTGGTTTTGGGTTTGCGATCAGTCGGTTCAGTTTATTTCTACGTCAATTTCAAGCTACAGTGACTCAGCAAGAAGTTTCCTCTCCTCCCTTCTTCAACTCGGAAACTTTAGGGCTGAGTCTGGTAGTTTTTGGCATTGCGGTCATTGCCTTAGCAGCATGGCGTTATAATCGAGTTTTCTGGCAAATTGAGCGAGGTGATTATCGCCCAAATCGTGTGCTAGTTTGGATTCTGACTGGAGTTGTAATGATTTTAGGAACGTTAAGCATTCCCTTGTTGCTGTGGCGCGATCGCGGAAATATAGCTCCCACTTCAACTCCTAAAAACTCTCAATTGTAAGTTAACCCGATCGCTTAGCTATAGTGAAAATAACCGCAACCATATCCTTAAGCTTTTGTGAATCTAGATTGTCTGTGGTGTTCGAGAGATGGGGAGAGAACCCGATTGGGAGAGGATTTGACGATTTTGGCTCTGGTCGTCGCAATATACAATTTAAATCCAGTACAACTTACAAGCGGAAGCAAGTGAAATGAAGCCACCGCACCCACAACCAACCTAAAAAACTCCCCACAAAATAAGAGATAAAATCTGACCAACTAAAGTGATGTCCCAAAATCAGCCTTCCGGGTAAAGTAGCTCGCATTGCTTGTAAAAACGGAGGTGTCCACAGTTGGAGAAACTCTACTCCGCAGGTAGCTAGACACACAGCTACAGCCGCCCTAATTTGCGAAAATCGCGGCAAGATCAGAACTACCAGCAAAATCCAAAATACCTCATAGGCTATGCTCCCAAAAGAGTCGTTGAACCATTCCGGTGCAGGGCCGCGAGAAAATCTCACTACGTAACCTAAAGGGATGATCGCGATTATACTGATGAGCAGGGCTATTCGATATTTAAAAAAACGGCGATGGCGAGATATTGGAGAAGTCATTAAATTTGAGACAGGTTTTTTTGTTCACTTAGCAAAGTATTCTCGCTACGGCTAAATTTTTGCTTTCGGTTTACCTCGGCATGACGGGTATGATTGCTTGGGTTGGGTTGAATTGGGTAGAAGTCAAAGCCGACGACATTATTTTTATTTCGGCAGCCACCGGCGCTGTGGGAAGTGTAGCCGGGCAAGTATCGAAATTGCGCGGGTGTCGGGCGATCGGGTCTGCCGGTTCAATTAATGTCTAATTTTTTATTTTCATCTTGTTTACACTCATCAATGTTGCCTTCTATATCAGCTTCTCCAACATGAGTTTTAGCTTTATTAAACACTTCTAAGTGAGCGGATTTCCCGAAATGTAAATTATCTACATACCAATAGCGGTCTGTAGCTACTTCGCGGTAGATAGCTCTGCCCTGAAACCTGGATGAAATTTTTTCAAATCTTTGTTTGTCTCTTAGTATAGTTTGCTCATCTCTGGGAGGGTCATTAGAGAGTTCATCATATACTGAACAGCTTAAATTAAATGTATGTTCTAGCCAAGCTTCCAGCGCAGATTTATCATCAAGACAATCTAATTTTATACAATTTACTTCATCATTATTTTTAACTATAGTAATTAAGCAACAATTAGTAATATGTGGATGAACAAGGTGAAAACTGGAATTAATAAAATTAATTAATAAATAGGTTGAACTACTGTTTTGTAATTTTCTCTCAGCTATTTCTGCTAATGATGTATCATTTACAACCTTGTACTGTCCATTAATCATCAAACAATCAAACAAGTCTGTTGAAGAATGTACTTGTTCTGTACGCCATTCTTTAGGATTTGATTTATTAAAAACAATATTCTTGAAGGCTAGTTTAAGTGATTTATCTTTAATTTGATTTAAGCTTTGATTAAAATTAGAGCCTTTTACCGCTTCATAGTTGACAAAGAAATTAGTATCCTCCTTATATATCTGTTTATCTTTAATTTTTTCATTAATCACTTCAAAAATAGCTTTAAAAACTATTACTGCTTTTGTGAATTCGGCATCATTAAGATACTGTCCCTCAAGGGATACTTCATTAATAAAAATTTCCATTTTAGATTCCAAAAAGACGTTCAAAATCTTTATCCATTTGGTCGAAAAATCCTTTAGGCCATTCTTCAATTCCTCCATTAGGTTGAACAGGAATTTGTACAACTGGTTGATCGGAATTTAGCTGTAAGTATAATATATTTAAATTTTCATGGTCAATAATTTTATCAAGCACAGCTATTCGCAAGGCATTTAAAATATGATCGCTATGTGATTCAATAAAAACTTGTACGCCACAACTGCTAACCTTAGCTAGAAAGTGAGTTAGTCGCGATTGCGCTTTTGGGTGTAAATGCGCTTCTGGGTTTTCTACAATTAATATTTCACCTTTTCTAGCAATTAATCCTGAAACAATAATTGGCAAAATGCAATGGTATCCAAAGCCAACATTAGCTGGTTTATAACGATCTTTTGAGGCGTTGGTATTAAATAAAGGTTCTAAAATGTTACTTCTTGATTGTGATATTTCTACTTTAGCTCCCTCAAAAACATAACTTAGCCATTCTTCTGTTTGATTAGATAATGTCTTTGCATTCTCTCCTCTGCACAACGTATCATCAACTAAATCATTTCCTTTTCTATAAAGCAAATTTACTGTAAATTCGCCTTTTGCACCTACATTAGGAAACTTTTTCAAAGTGGACTTGAAATAAAATTCTTGTGGGCCAATGCGATCGGCTGAAATGTAGTGGATATGACTAAAATTGAAAGATTCATCTAAGGAATTCAAATAAAATTTTTCATCTTCTATTAAACTAGAATCATTAGGTATTAAATTATTTAATGAACAGTCGCCCAATCTTTTTGGTTCATTCTCAGTAGTTGAGTATTCATTAGTATTGTCTTTTTTTAAATACTTTCTCTGTACCGTAGTAACAGAATTGTCTAAATTAAATTTATTACACAAGTTGATCTCTCTGATTTCTGCCACCATATCATCATGTAAATTTTCTATTAATAAATATTCCATACATTTATGAATAACTTTATTGGGATGAACAATTTCATGGAAATAATATTTAAGTACAATGGGTTCATCTCTTGAGATACTACTATTCCTAACATCAACAAAATTACCCAGTCTTACACAACTTCCATTCAACAGAATTTGGGTTGTCACTTCACTATGCTCAATAGATTGTCGCATTAAAAGCAAAGCTTGTAAAAGAGTAGACTTACCACGCCCATTTATGCCTGTTAACAGGTTGATCTGTGTTAAAGGAAACTGTATTTCATCTTTAAAACACTTAAAGTTTTTTAACTCTATTTTAGTTAGCATTTTATACGTCTCCTAAAATATCTTGTGCTAGTTTAAAGCGGGTAATAACTTTAGATTTGCTACTCGTGGAATACTTTATAGCGTCAAAGTATGCTGGATTTTCAAGCAATTTAATAAAGTTATCTTGAATAGACTTCTTGTGAGATTGTAAAAACTCATCACTCCTTGCAGAGAAAAAATAACACACAGATTCAAAAATTGCGATATTTATTCTTCCCCTATTTTGACCAGAGGGCAAACGAAAATTTTTAGTACCAAAAAATTCAAAAGTTAAATTCATTACTCGCTCAAAATCATTTTTTAATATATCTATGTCTCGATCATCCATTAAATTAATTTTTTTCATAGCTCTTTCTACAAAATCACTCATATCACCTTGATAATCGTTTTCATAATCAAAGAGTTTAAAAGCCAAGTAACGCAAAATAACTTCTCTATCCTTCATTCTTTTGGGTGAAACACCGTCGTCTATAGCCTTTATAAAATATTCTTTTTCTGATAACTGTTTTAGCAGCTTGGTTGACTTTCCTGAAAAAATACAGTTTCTAACTTCTTGACGTTCAAGTTTAGTTCCTCCTGTGTTAACTCTATTGAAAATATCATAGACAACTTTAACGGGAACAGAGGGCTTAATAAGATATATGTAAAGTTTTTTATCTTCAATCCTTGTTTCATAGTCACCTGGTAGTTCTTTAAGTTCTGAAAAGGTGTAGCCATTCAACCTAGTTAATGCTTCTAAACCACTTAATTTAAATTCATTCTTAACAAATTCATGTAAAGCTGTAGTCCGCTGTAGACCGTCTACAATAATTAGTTTTCCCTCTTTTGTTTGATTTAAATACCAGGGAGGAAGGGGGAAATTTAGGATAACAGATTCAATAAATTTACTTTTTTTGTCTAATTCCCAAACTACATTGCGTTGAAAATCTGGATCGATAATCAGCCTGCCATTGTCATATTTCCTCAATAACTCAAAAACAGTTTGAGGATCTTCTCTAATATCAATATCTGCTTCAGTTGGATCGTAAGGATACAATCCACCACTATCACCACTATCCTCGTCAGCAGTATCCTCATCTGTTTTGATGACATCATCTTGGAGTTCACTATCCGTCATTACTTGCTCCTTCTCCTAATATGTGTAACCTTGATGATTCCTCAATTCCACTAGCCTGTAATTTCTTAACGGGACTTAAACAAATTTTAAGCGCAAACCAAGCCAAAACTGGCTTTAATGGATTTTACCATGCTTAGCACTGATTTTTGTTTAAGTCCCGATCGGGGTATTTAAGCCGGATTTGGTATAAGACTTAGAAAAAGCTACAAAACTCTTTTTGTTTAAAGGACTATGATCGAGAAGGGGCTAATCGCCCACAGGTAAACTCAGTATAAACCCTGTTTGACCAAGTATTGCAGCATCTAGTTTGATATCGCCGCCGTGGGCCCGTGCGATTTCCCTTGCTAAACTTAGCCCCAATCCCGATCCTTCAATTTTTTGGATCTGAGTCGAGTCACCGCGATGGAAGCGCTCAAAAATACGATCGCGCTCCCTCACAGAAATATCGCGAGAACTATTGACAATTTTCACAATTACTCTTTTTCCCTGACAGTTAGCCTGTAACCTGAGCCAACCCTTCGGTAAATTATATTTAATCGCATTACCAACCAGATTTTGCAAAACCTGCACCAGCAAATCGCGATCGCCCTTGATATATAAATTAGGAGCAATTGCCATTTGCACGTCTAAATGCGGTGCTAGCAGTTCCATATCTTCAGCAATTTCCGATAGCAAAGCCGACATATTCACCTCAACTAAATGTAAACCCATACGTCCGGCATCGGCGTGAGAGAGTAAGAGAAGTTTGCGAGTAATTTCACTCAAACGGCGCACTTCATCCAATAAATTACTCAGGGTTTGCTGTACCTCCGAACCCGATTCAACTTGATGCAAAGCCCGTTCTAGTTGACCTTGCAAAATTGCCAGCGGAGTCTTTAATTCGTGGGCGGCATCTCCACTAAAACGAGAAGCTTGTTTAAAACTTCGCTCCAGACGTTCTAACATCTGATTGAACACAAAAATTAATTCTACAAACTCTATATCCGTTGCTCCGTCAGGGACGCGCCGATCGAGTCCTTGTACGGTAACATTGCGAATAGCCATCGTCAGTCGCCCAATAGGATATAGAATACTCCGCGATATCACCCAGGCTCCACCCGCCACGAGTAAAAGCACTACGGGAATAGAAAATAAAAAGATATTGCGAATCGATGCCATTTCCCGATCGATCGCTTGTAAGTTAACAGCGATCGCTATTTGAGTCTGAGGAGAATGAATCGCGCCCACACGCCAAACAGCCCTGTTAGTACGCTGGGTTGCTAGTTTAGCTTTGAAAACTTGAGGAAAATTGGGTCGATCGAATTGAGGAGGTCGATCGCGCGGGGGTCTTCTTTCTCTCGGTGAAAATGAATCCGGTCGATCGGGAGGTGGTGGATGGGGAGGTGGTGGATAGAGTGAAGGTGGTGGAGGGGGAGGTTCTAATTGAAAAGGTATTCTGGCACGATCGGGAGGCGGTTGAGGCAGCGATCGCCACAGTGAATTGGCATCAATTTCATCTTGCCACTGGCTCGATCGGTAGAGCAAATTACCATCTCTGTCAGTCACCAGCAAAGCCACGGTTGTTTCCCCATCATTCATGCCCAAAACTGATGGCAAAGAATCATTATAAACATTCCATTGGGTCGATTGCGGGCGGGTAGATTGGATTAACTGATTTTTGATTTCCGCATCAAGACGCTTGACCTTAGCATCGTAAATCAACCACCACGAAACAATACTAAAGCCAATCAGAGCAACACTTGCCAGAACAGCAGATAATAGAGTAATGCGAAAGCGAAAAGATTGCAGTTTCACGATGGGGAATCTGGTTTGCGAAACCGATAGCCAACGCCCCGCACGCTCTCAACCCATCCCGTACCGCCGATCGGTTCAATTTTCTTGCGAATGCGTTGAATACATACATCTACTACATTCGTATTCGGATTAAAATCATAACCCCAAATATGTTCGAGGATTTGCGTGCGGGTGAGTACCCTACCGGGCGATCGCATCAGATATTCCAAAAGATTAAACTCGCGAGTTGTAAGTTCTACCGCATGGCGATCGCAAGTAACTTCTCGCAAAATGCGATCGAGCTTAACTGGGCCAACGCTCAGAATATTTTGCCCGCCGCCCGAAGCCCGCCGCACTACAGCATAAATCCTAGCAACTAACTCCTCAACAAAAAACGGTTTAGCCAAATAGTCATCAGCACCGAGATGCAATCCTTCAATGCGATCGTCGAGTTCATTGCGAGCAGTTAATAAAATCACGGGTACGTTGCGTCCCGCCTTTCGCAGGTGTTTGAGAATAGATAATCCATCTTTTCCCGGCAAAACAATATCCAGGACGATCGCATCGTACTCGTTATCCATCGCCCGCTCATAGCCATCATTGCCATTATCGCAATAATCCACAACAAAGCCTTGTTCTTTCAAGCCGATACAAACAAAATTGGCGATTTTTTCTTCATCTTCAATATATAGAACATTCATAGATTTACCGATTAGGTTGCGATTATACCGCGAGCGTGGATTTACTGAAATTACAAAACTGTAATCTATCCACAATGTTGCAGGTCATGTTTGGGGAGTTTGATGTAGCTATAAACATTTTTGGATCGGCATCGTAACTATCATGAAAATTGCTTCACTGCTGGCATTACCTGCTACAGCCTTGCTGCTGGGATTTAGCAGCTTGACTTTTCCCGATCGGACTACAGCTAATTCTAATACTCTACTGGCCCAGAGCCAACCCGAACCCAGTCAAGCGCCCAGACATCCGCCCCGTATAGATTTTGCCGCTGCTGCCAAACAATTAGGAGTCACCGAAGCCGAGTTAATCGAAGCATTGGGGCTACCCGCCAAACCGCCCGAACCGCCAACTGAAAATAATCGCCCGCCCAGCCCACCGCCCCGTCCTCGTTTAGATATTCCCGGTGCAGCGAAAAAGCTGGGAGTCACCGAAGCAGAGTTGATTAAAATTTTGGGCATTCCACCGCGCCCACCGGGCGATCGTAATTTACCTCAAAATTCGGAAAAACGCTAATTTCTCCACATTACAAAACTGTAATCCTACGACAGGGATAAATGTCATATTCCACCAACTTAATGATTGTAGAGACTAACTCAAAGGCCGATTGAGAATTCATTTCTCTAGCCTGACAACTGATGCAAACTTAGAAAACTAATCCGGGTAATTACATCATGCCAGCACTATTTCCTAATTCAATCAATGCACCAGGCAATCCTCCCCAAAATCAAGGTGCAGCGGGCAACCAACCTCCCCAAAATCAAGGCGCACCAGGTAATCCTCCTCCCCAAAATCAAGGTGCAGCGGGCAACCAACCTCCCCAAAATCAAGGCGCAGCGGGCAACCAACCTCCCCAAAATCAAGGCGCACAACTTACGAATTCTGCTTTACTTCCCCAAAACCCAACTCCACCCCCGACGCCAGCTAACAGTATTAGTACCACAGCAGGAAACGACAATATTACCGGAGATAGTTTAGATAATTTCATCCTAGGCAGTAGCGGCACAGATACCATAACTGGAGGATTAGGCACGGATACAATTAGCTATCTTTCCCTGGGCAGCGGCATTACCATTGAGGCTAAAGGTATTGTAGATAAAGGCGCAGCAGGTACAGATACCCTGCAAAATATAGAACAAATAATTGCTCCTTTAGGACAGATTAATACCATCGATGCTTCTACAGGTAGCGGCACAGCTTCTATTAATGTAGATTTGTCGCAAAATCGTTTGGCGGTTAACAATCTACCCGGTATCGGCACTCTGAATTTTACGGTAGAGAATTTCGTTAACGTCACAGGTACTCCGAATGTAGATGTACTTACCGGAAACATCCAAAACAATTCTTTAGTAGGAGGAGATGGTAACGATACACTCTCAGGTTTGCGCGGCAGTGATACCCTGATTGGAGTCAATCCCTTGAGTGCTACACCGGGAAGCAATGAAACCGATGTGCTGATTGGCGGTCGAGGTAGAGATGTTTTTGTTCTCGGTGATGCGACCAAGACATACTATCAGGGAACAGGAGTTGCACTGATTCAGGATTTCCAACAAGGAATAGATCGCATTCAGTTACGTGGGAGTCTCTCTGACTACAATATTGTTGGAAACTCCATCAATTTGGCTGGTACATCTGACCAAATAGCTGTAATTCAAGGCGGCTTTACCCCTGATAGTTTCATATTCGTGTAATATCAATTCCGGTAGCATCGGAATAGTAAAATCCAGTCAACAGCCAACCATCTAATTCATCTGCGTTAATCTGTGTTAATCTGCCATCATCTGCGGTAAAAAAAAGATAATTTGTAAACCGCAGATGACAAGGGATTGACGCAGATTAACGCAGATGAAAGGAGCAAAAGCACTAATTTTCTGCAAACGCCGATCGCCCTTTAATCCAATCGAGTAAAATAGGATTGACCAATTCCGGCGCTTCATCTTGGGGACAATGACCTACGCCTTCCAAAGGAATAAACTTTTCAACAGCCGGAAACTTTGCCAATTCTCGCCCCAATGCGATCGGTTCCCAAGGGTCGTCCGTACCCCACAAAATCAAAGCAGGACAGCTCAAACGCGGCAACAAATCCTCCGGTAGCGGCCCTTGAGAATAACTGATAAATGCTACAAATACTTCCACTGCGCCGCTGTCTTGGGCAGGTTTCAGCAGCATATTTACCAGTTCGTCGGTGACAGCTTCGGGACGGCGATAAGCTTGCAAAAGCACTTTTTTTACTGTTTTTGGCGTTGCTAATTGTTTAAAAAATAATTGACTTATCCACTTGACATTTAAAAGTTTTTGTGCAAGTGGCGCTCCAAAACTGCGATACCACGGCATTTCGGCGCGTTTGCGATCGTGCAGCAAGCGCAAAGAACAATTAAGTAAAATTACACCGGAAGCAATATCGGGAAAATCCACAGCGGCTTGCATAATTGCCACGCAGCCGATCGAATTTCCCACCAAAAAAGCCGGCCCGCCCGCAACTTCCCGACAAAAATCAGCAATTAGCTGTCCCCAAGTTTCAAAAGTATAGTCAATCTCAAGTTTGGGCGCGGGTTTAGCAGAACCGCCAAAACCGATGAGGTCGATCGCGTAACACCGACAATCAGCAGCCAGCGCCGGCAAATTTTTACGCCAATGACCCCAAGATGCGCCGAAACCGTGGACGAACACCACCGCAGGCCCGCGCGAACCCGCAGCCTGGTAGCAAATCGGAAAGCCTTTCCACAGCCAAGTTTGAGGGACAACAGCAGTTGACGGAGTGGGAGTAGAAGATGTCATGGGATTTTAGATTTTAGATTTTAGATTTTAGATTTTAGATGAATCCAAGGCTGCAAAGGACTCAAGTCATTACTACAAACCGTATCGCAATTCGAGGCAACTGCTAGGACATAAATCCCAAACCCTCTTTCCTCTTCCCTCAGCGTCCTCTGGGTTCTCTGCGTTTAATTCCTCTTCCCTCTTCCCTCTTCTTTATTCTTTCTGAATTTGCAGTTAGAGCCGATATTATGTCAGGATTAAAGATGCTGACTTCTTTGCCTTATTAAAATTTCCCTTATGCCAACGATCGTTTCAACTTCTGTAGTGCCGTTTCTCGGTTCCGAAATTGTACCGGACTACGACACTGCCAAAGTAGTTATCTTACCAATTCCCTACGAGGCAACAACCACTTACCGCCGGGGGTGCGAAAACGGGCCCGCGAAACTTTTAGAAGCTTCTCATCAACTCGAGTGCTACGACGAAGAATTGGATTCCGAAGTTTGCTACGATGTCGGAATTTATACAAAAGAGCCGATCGCCGATACGCGCAACAGTCAACGGGTTTCATCCTCAGAAATGCTGCGAGTCACCCAAGCCGCAGTCTACCAGCTAGTTACCGAAAATAAATTTGTCATCTCCCTCGGAGGCGAACACAGCATCACTGCCGGCGTTGTTGAAGGTTATCGCCAAGCATACCCAAACGAACCTTTCACAGTCGTGCAAATCGATGCCCACGGCGACTTGCGGCACGAATACGAAGGCTCGATTCACAACCACGCCTGCGTGATGCGGCGTATTGTAGATATGGGCTTGCCGACACTGCAAATCGGGATTCGCGCTATCTGCAAGGAAGAAGCCGACTTGATTAAAGCAAAACAGCTAAACGTGATTCGAGCTCGCGAAATCGCTACTCAACCGGATTGGGTCGATCGGGCAATTGCCAGCATCACAACTAAGCGAGTATTTTTGACGATCGACTTAGACGGCATCGATCCGACTTTAATTCCAGGGGTGGGAACACCCGAACCGGGCGGGTTAAATTGGTATTCCCTCACCAGATTTTTGCGCCGCATCTTCGAGTCCTACGAAGTAATCGGGTGTGACATTATGGAATTAGCACCCGTTGTAGATTCTGTAGTCTCAGAATTTACCGCCGCCAAATTAGCGTACAAAATGATCGGGTATCAAGCTCTGGCTCAAGGTTGGCTACAGCCAGACGAGGGATAAATCGCCAAGTACGAATCACTCACAGGCTGTTGGTAAAGGCTAGAATTAAGCTAAATCCAAAAAACAGCCAATTTTATTCGCGCTGACAGTTCATATTTCATGCTTGCAAAACTGCTCTTCACCTCGTGAAAACATGAGTTTACTAATCGATACACCGGGTACTCCAATTAACGGTTACGCTCCCGATTTTGAACTGCCGGGAGTTGACGAAGAAGTTCACCATTTAGCTCGATATTTAGAAAAATTTCGGGCGATAGCGGTGATATTTATGTGCAATCATTGCCCTTACGTGCAGTTTTATCTAAATCGCCTGAAAGAAATTCAAGTAGAGTTTCAAGAGCGAGGCGTTACTTTAATCGGGATGAATGCTAATGACGCAAATCAATATCCTGAAGATAGTTTTGAGAATATGAAAACTTTTGCGGCTAACAATCAACTCAATTTCCCCTACATCCGAGATGTTGCTCAAGATGTGGCTGAAAGTTTTGGGGCTTCTAAAACCCCGGAGGTGTTTTTATTAGACCAAGACGGCAGATTGCGCTACAAAGGTTTGATTGACGACAATGCTGAAGATCCCGCCGCAGTGCAGGTGTCTTATCTGCGAGGTGCGATCGACCAATTGCTCAACACCCAACCCGTTGAGCCTTCAACTACAGAGGCGATCGGCTGTTCTATCAAATGGCGATCGTAGGGAGATTTTAAATTAACATTCCGAGACTAATTATGTAGGGTGCGCACTGCGCACCTTATCCCTGTAATTCGCGCGTAAGTCCTGTTAACTAACCGCTTCGAGGTGCGTTACGCGGCGCGGCGCGTTAGCCCTCCTGTCGCGAATAAAAATTGAAAATTAAAGATTCAAAACAATTTACTGTGAACCTGAAAAGTAGACGTATTCCCAACTTAATTCTCGCAGCAGCCGTCATGCTAACACTGCTGATTAGTTGGAACTTATTTAAGAACTTTTCCTCAGTCGCGACGCTGCAACGCACCTCATTAACCGTATCCGCCGCTATCAGCCTCTCACAAGCTTTACAAGAACTCAAAAGAGTTTATCAGACCAGTAATCCCAACGTTACTATTACTTATAATTTCGGTGCTTCCGGCGCTCTGGCACAGCAAATTCAGCAGGGAGCACCGGTAGATGTATTTTTCAGCGCCGCTACCAGGCAAATGAACGATTTGCAGCAATCTAACCTGCTAATTAACGACACGCGCCGCAATTTGCTAACAAATCGCCTGGTTTTGATTACTCCCAAAAACGGCTTGGCTTTGAGCGATTTTAAAGAGTTGACAGATGCCAAAATCAAGAAAATTGCGATCGGCGAACCGAAAAGCGTACCTGTGGGACAATACGCTCAGGAAATGCTAACTAAGCTTGGATTGTGGCAGCAACTCCAGCCAAAATTAGTGCTAGCAAATAACGTCCGCCAAGTGCTGACATTTGTAGAAAGTGGCAGTGCGGATGCTGGCATAGTTTACACGACTGACGCCAAAACATCCGATAAAGTAACTGTGCGGCTAACGGCTGCGGAAAATTTGCACTCGCCCATTGTTTATCCGCTGGCAGTTATCAGAAACAGGCGCAATCCCGCTGCTGCAAAAGCGTTTGTTGACTTTTTAGCGGGCGATCGGGCTAAAATAGTATTTCAGAAATACGGGTTTGGCATAGCTAGTTAATTAGTCTCATACAACCAAATTCTGTAGGGGCGGGTTTTACCAACAATATCTAATTCCCGCCAACAATCTATATAAACCCGCCCTCATACAACAGATAACCTTGTGTATTCAAAGAGGTACATTTCGATTTGCCGTTGGGGGGGGCGGGTTTGCGAGATTATTGGTATTAGCCCGATATAGTTGGTAAAACCCGCCGCTACGAGCGAATCCCAAAATTATATATTTTGATTTATCTTTGGGTGGGGGCGGGTTTAGAAAGTTATTTGTTTGAGGCAATTATTGTTGGTGAAACCCGTCCCTACGATTTATGGAATTTGATTTTTCTCCATTATGGATATCTCTAAAATCCTCCGCTATTGCGACATCGATCACCTTTTTCATGGGAATAGCCGCCGCCCGGTGGATGCTTTCAACTCGCATCAGAGGTAAAGCTTTAATTGAAGGGATTTTCATTTCTCCCTTAGTTTTGCCGCCGACAGTAGTGGGATTTTTGCTGCTGCTGCTGTTTGGGAGAAATGGGGCGATCGGTCAATTTTTGCTACAGTTCGACTTAACTATAATTTTCACTTGGCAAGCCGCCGCCATTACTGCCACAGTTGTATCATTTCCCCTCATGTACAAAACTGCTTTGGGAGCTTTTGAGCAAATTGATGCCAATCTTCTCAATGCAGCCCGCACTTTGGGAGCATCGGAGTGGCAAGTTTTTTGGCGAATTATGTTGCCGCTAGCATGGCCGGGAATTTTAGCAGGAACTATTCTCGCATTTGCTCGCGCTTTGGGTGAATTCGGCGCGACGTTGATGTTAGCGGGGAATATTCCCGGCCAAACTCAAACTATTCCGATGGCAATTTATTTTGCTGTGGAAGCTGGGGATATGAGGCAAGCTGCTATTTGGGTTTTGATTATTCTAAGTATTTCTCTGAGCGTGCTAACTGCTGTTAATTTTTGGACTGATTTACAAAGAAGATCGCCCAAAGCGAATTCGAGCTACAGATTGCAATCAAATGTTCCCCAAGTAAAGTCTAGTTTTACCACAAAACCCCAAAAACCACCGAAAAGCGGACTTTATTTGCACGTCTTCAAACCTCTTTCCAGCTTTGCCTTGGATGTTGGCTTTGATATCGGCCCGGAAGTGCTGGGAATTTTGGGCGCGTCGGGTTCTGGTAAGAGCATGACTCTGCGCTGCATCGCCGGTTTGGAAACTCCCAGCAGCGGTAAAATTGCAGTCAATGGCAGGGTTTTATTTGACTCGGGACAGGGCATTAATGTACCTTCTAAAGACCGCCGGATCGGTTTTTTGTTTCAAAACTATGCTTTATTTCCTCACCTGACTGTTGCTCAAAATATTGCATTTGGCTTGCAGCATTTATCTGAAAGCGAGCAACAAGTTCGGGTAAAAGAACAGCTAATTTCGGTGCAAATGTCGGGACTGGAAAACCGCTACCCGCACGAACTTTCAGGGGGCCAACAGCAGCGGGTGGCTTTGGCAAGGGCGATCGCCCCTTCTCCAGAATTGCTGCTGTTAGACGAACCGTTTTCTGCTTTGGACACTCATTTGCGGAGTCAACTGGAACGGGAGTTAATGCAGACTCTGGCTAATTATCGGGGAATTACTTTGTTTGTCAGCCACAATTTAGAGGAAATTTACCGGGTGTGCAAGAATCTGTTGGTATTGGCCGAGGGAAGGCCGATCGCCTTTGATACAAAACAGAACATTTTCGATCGCCCTGGCAACTTCACCGTCGCCCAGTTGACGGGCTGTAAAAACTTCTGTGCCGCTAAACAGATCTCCGTAACTGTCGTCGAGGCGATCGACTGGGGCTGTACTCTGACGGTAGTCGAACCAATTCCCAAATCTCTAGTTTCTGTGGGAATTCGGGCTCATCAACTGAGTTTTGTTAGCGGGTGCGATCGCGAAAATACTTTTGCTTGTTGGATCGCCTCTACTGTGGAAACTCCGCACCGGGTGACATTATATATCAAATTGCACTCGCTTCCCAATGATTCCCAAGATTATCACTTGCAAGCCGAAGTTTTCAAGGAAAAGTGGAGGGCTATGAAGGACAATCCTTTTCCGTGGTATGTTCATATCGAGCCAATTAGGTTAATATTAATGGAAGCCTGAGTTAACTAGCAATATACCGTTAACCGCAAACACTCAACAGTTAACAGTTAACAGTTAACCGTCAACAGCTAAATACATCTTAACCAAACATCAAATCATGACTAAAAAAATTGAAAAAACAGACGCAGAATGGCAACAACAACTTACGCCAGAACAGTTTAAAGTCACCCGCAAAAAAGGAACGGAAAGAGCTTTTAGCGGCGAATATCACGACAACAAAAAACCCGGAATTTATAAGTGTATTTGCTGCGGCACAGATTTATTTAAATCAGAAACCAAGTACGATTCCGGTACCGGTTGGCCCAGTTTTTACGCTCCCGTTAGCGAAGAAAATGTCAAGTGCGAGTCGGATAACAGCTTGTTCATGCGCCGAACAGAGGTACTGTGCGCTGTTTGCGACGCTCATCTCGGTCACGTATTTAACGACGGGCCCAAACCTACCGGTCAGCGTTACTGCATGAATTCTGCTGCTCTTAATTTCGTTCCCAAGGATTGATTCTTTTAGGGGTTCGCGTGCCCAACCCCTACTTTCCACAAAAAATCAATCCGGTTGTGGAACAGGCCCGAAAGCCTGTTCGCCTAGCAGCCGACGCAACAAATAAATTCTCTGGCAGCACAAGCAGGATGCCTGTTCCGAGTAATTGATGTTCAAAATGCACCCGTACTGCTATCTTATGGTGGAGGCAAAAAGAGTAAAAAAATAGTGGCGGCATGGGGATGGTATATCAGCGAGTTTTGCTGAAGCTCAGCGGTGAAGCGCTGATGGGCAGCTTGGGCTACGGCATCGATCCCGTAGTCGTTGGGTCGATCGCCCAGGAAGTGGCCAAAGTCGTGTCCCAAGGCATTCAAATCGCGATTGTTGTCGGTGGCGGCAACATTTTTCGCGGGGTGAAAGCTGCTTCGGCAGGGATGGATCGGGCAACGGCTGATTATGTGGGCATGATTGCTACGGTGATGAATGCTATAACTTTGCAGGATGCCCTGGAACAAGCAGGGGTGCCAACGAGGGTGCAATCGGCGATCGCCATGCAAGAAGTAGCTGAACCCTACATCCGGCGGCGGGCAATTCGCCACCTAGAAAAAAAACGAGTAGTGATTTTTGGTGCCGGTTCTGGCAACCCTTTTTTTACTACTGATACTACAGCCGCTTTGCGGGCGGCTGAAATTGATGCAGAGGTGATTTTTAAAGCTACCAAGGTAGATGGGGTGTACGATTCCGACCCCCACCTCAACCCCAACGCGCGCAGGTATCAAACCCTCACCTATGCCCACGTCTTGAATCAAGATTTGCGGGTGATGGACAGTACGGCGATCGCCCTTTGCAAAGAAAATAATATTCCTATTATGGTATTTGACCTCTCGGTGTCGGGCAACATCTACCGAGCTGTAATGGGAGAATCTATTGGAACTCTTGTCGGAGGTTTTTGTGAAGTTAGCTGACGCAGAAGATCATATGCAAAAGGCAGTTGAGGCTACTCAACGGTCTTTTAATACTATTCGGACGGGACGCGCCAACGCCTCCCTCCTCGATCGAGTCATGGTAGATTACTACGGTTCTCCAACTCCGATCAAATCCCTTGCCAATATCGGCACGCCGGATGCGACTACGATCACAATTCAACCGTTCGATCGCACAACACTCAACTCGATCGAAAAAGCGATTTCCCTGTCCGATGTAGGACTCGTTCCCAACAACGACGGTTCAGTTATTCGCTTGAACATTCCGCCGCTGACGAGCGACAGACGCCAAGAATTTGTCAAAATGGCCGGGAAGTTTGCTGAAGAAGGTAAAGTAGCAATTCGCAATATCCGCCGCGATGCCGTTGACTCGATTCGCAAGCAGGAAAAAAGCAGCGATATCTCTAAAGATGAATCCCGCGACTTGCAAGATAAAATTCAAAAGCTGACGGACAAGTACGTTGCCAAAATAGAAGAAGTTCTGGCAGCGAAAGAGAAAGATATCACGACTGTTTAGGGAATGGGAAATTGGGCATGGGGAACAGGAATAGTTTTGAGATTGCCAACAGGCGACCGCGAACAACGCGCAGACGCTAGATGAGTTCTCAGTTGTGAGTTAAAAACTCAAGATTTAACACTCATAAGTTACCAATTCCCGGTTCCCCATCACCAATTACCCATCACCAATTACCCATAACCGAAAATGTTTGATTGCATTATTGTCGGTGCAGGCCCTGCAGGTGGCACAGCAGCTTATCACCTGGCAAAGCAGGGACTTTCTGTTTTGTTAGTAGAGAAAGCGTCTTTGCTCCGCAATAAACCTTGTGGCGGCGTGTCTGGGACGATCGCCCAATGGCTCGATTTTTGCCAGACGCCAGCTATTTCTCTGAAAGCTAATAAAATTAGCTACACCTGGAAAATGGGAAACCCGGTGAAAGTTGAGATAAAGTCGCCAATTTCGACGGTACAGCGAGATGTATTTGACGATTTTTTAATTAAACAAGCTCAAACAACTGGTAAGGAAATTGGAGAATCTACAGAAGTCAAAGAAATTGAGTTTAAAAATTATGTTTGGAAAGTTAAAACTAACTCAAAACCCGTTTCCGGCCGCTATTTGATTGCTGCTGACGGTGCCGGCGGGCCGATGACTGAGTGGCTCGTATTGAAAGAACCAAAACTCTGTTTGAGCGCAAGTTTAGAAACTCGCTCAATCAAGGGCTATGCCATCTATTTCGATTTTGGTACTATAAAAAAAGGTTTTATCTCGAGCTTTGCCAAAGCTGACGGCTACTCTTTGAGTATTGCTGCGATGCGCGGCGACAAGCCAAAAGATATCGAGAAAATTTTGGTCAACTACGCAACTAAGTGCGGTGCGGATGTTAGTGTCAGCAACGTGCAGAAACACCCCAGGAGTCTGTGGGATGGCGATCGGCAATTGCAGTCGCAAAATGCGCTGCTTTTAGGAGACGCCACCAGTCTTGCCGACCCCTTCTCCGGTGAGCGGGTTCGACCTGCCCTATTTAGCCGATTTAAGGCTGCTAGGGCGATATATCGAACTCTTGGAGGTGCCGGTGACGCTAAGGATCGTTACACTAAATCGATCGCCGAACAATGGCGAACTGATATGGTTTGGGTCTGTCGTTGGGCTGGGGCATTCAATCAGTTTACAGGAACTGCTGGCCGAGCGGGCATCAAATTAGCGATCGCTGCTGGCGTCGACCGGCAAAATTTTGCGTGGTGAACTGCGTTATACCGATATCGCTAACCCTGCTCTTAAAAAGCTGATGCCATTTTAGAACGAAAGAAGTTCGGCAACGGATTTAACAGATGGATTTTGAGGATCGAGGTGAAGAAAGAAGAGAAAATATTCTTAAATCCCAATTCCTTATTCTCAATTCCTCATTCCCAATAGCGGTAAGGTGCGCCCCTAAGCACCCTAGATAATTAGGTTCTGCGTAAATCTTGTAAAGTAAGGTGCGCCCCTAAGCACCCTAGATAATTAGGTTCTGCGTAAATCCTGTAAAATCTAAAATCTAAAATCTCAAATCAAATGATAATTTATTTTTATAAAGTAGAGGAGCCTTACGGCTGCTTTTCTAATTTTTCACTACACGAAATTAGCCTGTACGGTCAAGATTGGTTGACTGTGGAACATTACTATCAAGCCCAAAAATTTGTCACCGTTGATGAAAGATTAGTGGCGGCGATTCGAGCCGTAGCAACTCCCCAGGAAGCTGCCAAATTAGGTCGCGATCCCAACCACCAGATGCGCGCTGATTGGGAAGCGGTGAAAATTCCCATTATGCGCGAAGCAGTTTTAACTAAATTTCTCGCTCATACAGACATTCAAGCTATTCTCCTGGGCACAGGGGATCGAGTGATTGTCGAGGATTCGCCAACGGATTATTACTGGGGGTGCGGCTGCGACCGCACCGGCCAAAATCATTTGGGTAAAATTCTGATGAGCGTGCGCAGCGAAATTTGTCAGCGCCAGAGGAGCTAACAAATTTCAAATTCTTTCATTAACCCTCATTATATGAAGTTATACAAACAAATGTCAAACTATCCTAACAATCAATAATTCTGATAGTGAGATTTTAAGATTGCGAGAAATTTATAAGACGATTAAAATAATAATTATTATTTGCTTAAGTCGTTCTGCTTCAAGAAGGCAAGGACTAAACCGGGGCGGGGCGATCGCAGATTTTTCTTACCACAGCGCGCCAGAGACGATACATCGTCGTCTCTGGCCAGTGCGCCACCGATTGATTGTACAGATCGGTTGAGTTGAAAACTCAGACAGACGCATTTGAGTTTGAGCGCTCCAAAAGCAAATCAAAACTTCTTATTATCATTGTATTGTATAATTACCAAAGGAGATTTATGCAACTCACAGAAAATACCCAAGAATTACATCATAAACTAGATAGAGAAGTTTTGATACGGCGGATAACTGAACGCATTCGTCAATCTCTAGAATTAGAAGATATTTTAACCAGTACGGTAGCAGAAGTGCGGTCTTTTTTGAAAACAGATCGCATTATGATTTACAGGTTTAGTGCCGACGGCAGTGGAGAAGTTGTTGCTGAGTCAATTAATAACAACCGTCTCCCTTCCTTGAAAGGACTGCACTTTCCCGCAGACGACATTCCCGCGAGCGCGCGGGAGATGTATGTCACTTTGCGCCAGCGGACAATAATAGATGTTAACTCCGGGACGATCTTCCTGAGTCCCCTAGATGCTGCAGATACAGGTCAACCTTTAGTAAATGAAGAGATGCACTACCGATCGCTCGATCCTTGCCACACAGCTTACCTGATGGCAATGGGAGTGCAATCTTCCTTAGTAGTGCCGATTTTGCACCGCAGGAGCGCATCGCAAAACAGCAAAACAGATACAATCTGCGATTCCCCTACGTGCCTGACTCGATACGATCGAGGAAAAAATCAAAAAATTCACATCGAACTGTGGGGACTTTTAGTGTCTCACCACTCCGCCCCCCTCAATATTTCACCACCAGATTTAGAAGTAGTTCAGCTCGTATCAGATCAATTGTCCAGCGCCATCGCCCACGCACTCCTCCTCCAGCAAACCCGCTCTCAAGCCGCCCGGGAAGCCACCGTGAGCCGCATAGCAGCCCTGTTGTACGGTCACGTCAACATTCAACTGCAGCAGGGTTTAGAAGCCACAGTCGCCGCTTTGGGCAGCAGCGGCGGCCGGCTCTATCTGAACCCCCCGAAAATCAACGGTGAAAAGTTATCGGCTGCCAATATCGATCGTCAAGGATTCCCAATTGCCGGCAACGATCGCTCTTCGACTCCTGCTGCCATCGGCGATGCTACATTTGAACTGTTCGTCACAGGCGAGCAACCGACACTTCCCGACTGGGCAAAACTAAGGGCGATCGAAGCTCATCCCCTCTGGCAGGAATGGCTAACCAAAGGATTCCAAAATACCGCAGAGAGTCCCAACTTCCCAATTCCCAATACTTCGGCTACGCTCAGCACAAGTTCCCAATTCCCAGTTTGGATAATTACAGACTTATACAAAGAACCTGTATTTAGAGTTTTAGTTCCTGCTTTCCAATCTACTCAAATTCGGGGTTTGCTGGTCATTCCCCTGTACCACAAACAACAAGTAGTCGGCTGTTTGACAGTTTTTCGCAATGCAATTGATACCGAAAAACTGTGGGCCGGCCGCTTTGACAGCAGCGCTGCACAAATCCTTCCCAGACAATCGTTTGAAGTCTGGCGAGAAATAAAAAAAGGTCAGTCGCCCGAGTGGAAGTGCGAGGAGATCGAGCAAGCTTTAGCTATAGGCAGCCAATTTTGTTCGGCAATTGGTCAGTACGTTCTTTATAAAGAAGTGCAGACCCTGAATGCCAACTTGGAGCGCCAAGTTCTGGAACGTACCGCCCAATTGCAAAAATCTTTGGAATTTGCCAAAGTATTGACGCGAGTTCGAGACCAGATTCGCAGCACCTTAGACTTAAAAACTATACTGCAAACTATTGTGCGAGAAGTGAGAGTTTTGCTCGATACCGATCGCACGATAATTTATCAATTTGCCGCAGGGTTCGACGGCGAGGTAGTTGTAGAAGCTGTCCGGGGCCAGTGGCAGTCAATTTTAGGTATCAAATTTCCACAAGAATGGTTGGCGGAAGGCTCAGACTGCTTTTACCGAGCAGGAGGGGTGCGAGCAATTAATGATATTTATACTGATGATTTAACCCCCTGCCACCGCGAATTTTTGGAAAAAGTGCAGGTGAGGGGAAGTTTAATTGTGCCAATCAGCAAAGATTCCCATTTTTGGGGGTTGCTGATTGTCCACGAGTGTTCCGGGCCGAGAGTTTGGCAAACAGCAGAACAGGAATTGCTGGAAAATTTGGCGACTCAAGCTGCGATCGCCATTCACCAAGCAGAACTTTATCAAGAAAGTCTCAATGCAGCAGCAGCCGATCGAGCAAAGGCCCAACAGCTAGCTAAAACCCTCACAGAACTGCACAATACCCAAGCCCAACTGATTCAAACCGAGAAAATGTCCAGTCTCGGACAACTCGTGGCGGGGGTCGCCCACGAAATCAATAACCCCGTTAACTTTATCTACGGCAATCTGTCCCACGCCAGCGAATACACCGAAGATTTGCTCAACTTGGTCGAACTCTACCGCCAACACTACCCCAATCCCGACCCAGAAATTAGCGAGTGTTCCGAAGCGATCGACATAGAATTTCTGGCCGAAGATTTGCCCAAAATTTTGGGTTCCATGAAAGTCGGAGTTGACCGTATCCGCCAATTAGTTGTATCTTTACGCAATTTTTCCAGAACCGATCAAACCGAGAAAAAAGCCGTTGACATTCACGAAGGCATTGAGAATACCCTGTTGATTTTGCAGCACCGGCTCAAAGCTAAATCCGATCGCTCCACTGTAGAAATCATTAAAGAATACGGTAATTTGCCCTTAGTAGAATGCTATGCCAGCTCGCTCAATCAGGTATTTATGAATTTGATCGGTAATGCCCTTGACGCCCTAGAAATGGGACAAAAAGAGCGAGTTATTAATCTTTCCTTTAAAGCGGCAAGTGCAGCGGCGACACATTTAAGCTCCCAAAAAATGGCGGTCGAGTCAGGAGATATAAATGCCACCACCGAGTGTTTGATTCCTGATTTGGCATCTCCTTGCATTCGGATTCGCACTGAATTAATCGATGAAAAAACGGTAGGAATTTGTATTGCCGACAACGGTCACGGCATCCCCAAAGAATTAATCTCTCACATATTTAATCCATTTTTTACTACTAAACCCGTCGGTCGTGGTACGGGTTTAGGACTGTCCATCAGTTACCAAATTGTAGTTGAGAAACACCAAGGCGTACTCAAGTGTATTTCTGTACCCGGTCATGGTACAGAGTTCTGGATCGAGATTCCCCTGAATTAACTAGAACAACCTAAAAAAACAACACACCCAGATACCAGACTTCTTTGAGAATTCGGGTAATTAACAGCGATCGCGTTTTACGTCAAGAAATTATTTTTTCTTCATCGCAGAGAGAGATAATTCGATTCACAAAAGCTTTTAGTTCGGGACAAGCTTTAATCGCAATCATCAGATCGTTGTTTTTCAAAATAGCCATTCCATCAATCACTTTGTTATAGTCTTTTCCGCGTGTTCCAGAGCTAAAAATCTCCTTAATCCAATAGGAAGGTGGCTTTTGATGATTCACTGTTTCAGGCGAACCGCTAGGAGCAGAACGGTTGTGTTTCGCTAGCTTCTGGATAGTTTTCCAGTAGGGAAGAAGCCATGCTTCAAAATCATGTAAGGCTGTGTAAGGATAGTAGTTTGGGTTGTTATCTACCCATCTCCTCATTTTCTCTTTAGCATCATTGGCATCTTTAAAGTCTGGCTTTCCGGTATAAACGTCTGTAAGTGCAATTACAGCATGATAGTCATCATTATCGAGGAGATTTTCAACAATTTTCTTGAGTTTCTTTTCCTTCAGAATTGGACCATCTTGTGTTATAAAGTGTAGTCTGGGCATTTTTTGTTCTAAACGACTTTGCAGAAACTCCTCAAGCTTCTTTTTAAATGCCCTTTCAGTAGCTCCTTCAACCAAAATAGCAATTTTCATGGGCGGCCACCCATTATATTCATTGCCCAAAGCTGGTCAAGAGTATAATCTTCTAACCATTTATTCAGGTTAAAAGTTTCACCCCACCTCATTTTTGCCTCCCCTTCTTCCAAATCGCAGACCAAAACCTCGCTTGGATTGAGAAATCTGATGAGTCTATCTGAGTGTGTGGCAACTATCAGTTGAGTGTGTTTTGAAGCTTCTCTCATTAGATAAACCAAGTGTCTTAAGAGTTCGGGGTGCAGGCTAACTTCTGGTTCATCTAGCAACGTAATAGTTGTTAAAGTTTGACTTTGCAGGAGCGCAACCAACCAGAGGAAGCGCAGCGTTCCTTCTGATAGCTCATGGACATAGAAAGGCTGAGGAAAATTTCTATCTGTCCAAGTCATAGACATAGTTCCTGCGGCAACCGGAGGAAAGTTTAATCGATCGAAATCTGGAAAGGCAGAAGAAATGATATTTTCAACCATTTCAAAACGGTCGCGATCGGTCTCCCGAAGGTCATAAAGACAGGAAACCAGGTTTTCACCGCTTGCCCCAGGCAGCTTTGCAGGGCGCATTGCTTGAGGCAGACGGATTGGACTTTTCTCTGAAACATCGAGTGCTCCATAATATGTGCAAGAAGCAAGGCTCTTTCTCAGGTTCTCGGGTTCGCGATACATTTTAGGAACTTGAGAAAGGGAGGTTTCAAGAGGATTGTGCTCCCAATCCGGTCTCAAAAGTCCACTGCGTTCTTGAAAAGATTTAACATCCAAACCTTGTGATTCAATATACTTGAATGGTTCAGCTCTGTTGGGATTTCTCTGCTGTGTTAAAGATTCGTCTCTAACTTCATAAGATAAACCTTTGGGTGACAAAGTTAAGCTGTACTTCAAAGGTTGTTCCTTTGGCACTTGCATTGAAATTTTAATTGCAAGTTCTTGTACTTTGCCTCTTGTCAAAATTTCGTTCAAGCCGCCTTTAAGTTGCAATAAATTCTGTAAATTTCCACTTGCTGAAGCGGCTAGTATTGAAAGAACATCTAAAAAAGAAGTTTTTCCTGCTCCGTTTGCACCAATCATGACGATGAGATTTCTCATCTCAAGCTCAATATTTTGAAGACGCCGAAAACCCCTTACTGATATATTTTCAAATCTATTCATACTACTATAGCAATCCTAAGTGATTTTCTAGATCCGTAAAATCTGAAAGTCTTGCTATACAACAAGTCTAGGAAGACAAGAGGGCGTTGTGTTGTGAGACTCAGATCGGATTGCTATAACCATCATTACTATTAATAGTTAAACTAGCCTAGTAGACGTAGGCGGGAGTTAACCTACCATTGATTATTTCTTCAATGCTTTGCCCGAATAAGTCCATTTGAAGG
>NZ_JAUBSX010000021.1:0-100453 GCF_036704885.1 Microcoleus sp. F4-D5
ATGAGGACGCCCAGACATTTTAATATTCTCCTTTACTTTTCAGGTAACTCTAGCATAACTTTAGAAAAATGGTATTACTGCAAAACTTTGGACAATTTCAAGGCTTAAGCATGGGGACGCTTATTCCCCTACGAAAAAGTTGACGACCAGGAACGACAAATATACGAATAAACCGGGTTTATTCGGTCTGCTTGCGTAAGCGAACTAAGTTTTGAGGTCGTAGTCTGAAACCTTGATTTACCAGAAAGCTTATAGTGTGCCTCGGCAAGAGAACCCATCTTACCGATCGCCCTGAAACCTTTATTCTACGGTTGGCCATCAAAAACTGTCCGAAGTGTTGCTGTAGCAAAAGTCACCGATTTCTGCTTTTTTCAACGCGGCTTGGGGGGTCGTTTTAAACCCCCAATCTCAAGACATTCAACCGGCAAATAAGTTAGTAAATTTGGCTTTCAACTTAGTATTGATGTTCAATGCCAAAAGCTTGTGAGGCAAGATATTATATATAGTATCAGCTTGTATCGCTCACAGCAAATATCGTGTTGTGGAAACCCTAGCAATGTTCCTATAAAGCTATCCAAGCGCTCTCAAAAAGGGAGATTTTGAACTTGTCGGTTATGGTGACAAACCCAAATATCAATATTCCTATTTTTTTCTGGCAACACCTTACAGACCTCTAACATGAAATTGCCGCGTCTAGCAACCTGCTAGCTGAACTCAAAAATCAATAAACTTGCAGTGCGATCGCTATATTTGATCGAGCGGTGCTTAACTGCCTGACTCAGGCCGATATTCCCTGCACTTTCTCGACACCTTGCCAAGCAGAGCATCTGCTGCTACAGATAGAGCAGCCCAAGTAGTTTTCGCTTGAAAAAAATATTCTCGCTCTCACTGTACGGGAGAAAAGTAATTGCCAATATTAGTGAGAGTATTGAAACTATATTAACTCTTTATTTCAACAAAAAGACAGATGACAAATTGTCCGGCATTATCAAGCTCTACGGCTTCAATTGCTGTGTTGTCCAGCCGAACTAAATCAAGTTTGGCAAAATATGATTCACAATGCTTGATCGGCGGCGGACAATTGCCGAGTTTTAAACGTAGAGGCAAGAGCATAAAATCAGAGCCTGCTCGTCAGCGGCAAAGGAATTCCCCGGGGATTTGATTTGGCTGCGAATATTTGAGCCGTTCTTGACCGCAAAACCCGGCGGCGAAGGCAGCGGGTTGAGACTGGATATTGTTAAAAAAATTGTGGAAAAACCTTCGGGTAAAATAGAAGTAACATCAGTTCTCGGTCAAAGAACCTTTATTGTGTCAATTTCGATAGCCGTTTAACGCTATCGCACTAAAAATGCTACAGATCCGCGACTAAAAATCCAACTCTAGACCGATGTCAAACCTCGATTGCGGTCAATCGATTTTAAATTTTAGATTTTAGATTTTAGATTGACTTGCGCGAGATAAATGCTCTTTCTTGAGGATTTTCGATTTTCGATTTTCGATTGATTCCACGGATCGATCGCGTGGCGGGTACCACCTTTGAAATTCTTGGTCAGCGTAGCGCGACTGTAAAATCTGAAATCTAAAATAATATTAATAGCTGGTTCCGCCTGCATCTATCCCCTTGATTTGCCCATGTCAACAACAGTTTCTGATACCCACAGCTTGCTAGAACAGGCGATCGACCCCAAACTGCCTGTGCTGCCTCCAGACACACCTTTGAAAGTCGCAATCGCTGCCATGACTCAGGCGAAGGCCAGTTGCATTTTAATCGCGTTTGAGCAGCAACTACTCGGAATTTTTACAGAGCGCGATGTTGTGGAAATAACTGCTAGGGGTATTTCGCTAGCAGGGGTGGCAATTTCTGAGGTAATGACTGAAAACCCGATCGCCCTGAACCTCGATAGAGCGGGGAATATCTTCAAGGTATTGAGCATATTGCGATCGGCAAAAACCCGTCATTTGCCCCTCACAGACGAAAGTGGCAACTTGCTAGGCGCTATCACCTGCGAAAGTATCCGTCAAATCCTGAAACCGGGCGACTTGCTGAAAATGTGGCGCGCCGAAGAAATTATGACCGCAGAAGTAATAGTTACCTCAACCAGCGCCTCAGTTTTAGAAGTCGCAAAACAGATGACAACCCAGCGCAAAAGCTGCATAGTCATTTGCAGTGACAGCGACAACAAAAATCAGAAACCTGTCGGCATAATTACAGAACGCGACATTGTTAAATTCCAAGCTTCTGGACTCGATTTCGCCGGCACTCCTGTCACCGCCGCGATGAGTTTTCCCCTGATACCGTTGCACGTAAAAGCCACATTGTGGCAGGCTCACCAATTAATGCAGCAGCACCGCATCCGGCGCTTGGTGGTGGTGGATGAGGAAGGATATTTAGCCGGTATTGTGACCGAAATTACCCTGCTGCAGGCCTTAGATCCAGTAGAAATGCACGCGAATGTCGAGCTTTTGCAGGAAACAGTTGCCGAAAAAATTCAGGAGTTAAAACAAATGAACGAACACTTGCAAAAAGAAGCGTTTCGGAGAACAGAAGTAGAGGAAAAGTTGCGGATTTTAAATGAAAATTTAGAAGAAAAAATTAAACAGCGAACTTTAGAATTAATTAATGCTAACAGTAAGTTAAAAAAGGAAATACAAGACCGCGCCACCGCTGAAGCTGAAGTCCGTCGCCTCAACACCGAACTCGAACAGCGAGTTTTAGACCGCACGATTCAACTAGAAGCCAGTAACGAAGAATTGCAGCAAGAAATTAGCGACCGCAAATTGATTGAAGAAAAATTGCAGTTTTCTGAAAGCAAACTTCGCGCAGTTTTTGAAGCGATGACAGACATCGTTTTAGTGCTAGATATTCATGGCAACATAGAAGTTTTACCTACAAATGTGGCAGCGTTTTCTGACCCGGATTGCGATATAGTCAGCTTGACCATCGAACATTTTTTTGACGACGACAACCCGGATGATTGGTGGGTGTTAGTTCAGCAAGTATTAGAGACGCAACAAACTCTCAATTTTGACTACAGCTTAACAGTTAGCGGTCGCGAAATTTGGTTTTCCGCTTGCATTTCTTTCTTCTCAAAAGATGCAGTAATTTGGGTTGCCCGCAACATCAGCGCCCGAAAACTAGCAGAGTCAGCGCTGTCCCAAAAAAATGCAGAATTAGCTCATACCCTGCAAGAACTGAAACGCACTCAAAAAGAACTGATTCAGTCAGAAAAAATGGCAGCCCTCGGACAGTTAATTGCCGGAGTTGCTCACGAAATCAATTCTCCTTTAGGGGCGATTCGCTCTTCGGTGCAGAACATCGCCGACTTCTGGACCGAACAATTGCAGCAGTTGCCGATATTTTTCCAACAACTATCCCCGGAACGGCGGCAGGATTTCTTTGCTTTGTTGCACCAGTCAAGCCAAGAAACAGACAGCTTATCTAGTAAAGAAAAACGTCACTTTAAAAAAAATTTGCAGCGTCAATTAGAATCAGAACAAATTGACGACGCCGACAGCCTTGCCTGTACCTTATTAGATATTGGCATTGGCAATAATGTACAACCTTTTTTACCTTTGCTAAAAGACAGAAAAAATCGAAATATTTTACAAATTGCCTACCAATTTGCAACCGTACAAAAAAGCACTAAAAATATTGCTAATGCTACAGATAGGGCAGCCAAAATCGTCTTTGCTTTGAAAAGCTACTCTCGTTACGACCAGTCGGGTTCCAAGACTAGCGCTAATATTACTGACGGCATTGATACTGTTTTAATGCTTTACCACTACCAAATCAAACACGGTGTGGAAGTAGTCAGAAACTATGGTACTGATTTGCCTTCTGTGCTATGCTATCCTGATGAACTAAATCAAGTTTGGACAAATTTGCTTCACAATGCTTTACAAGCGATGGGCAACAAAGGAGTGTTAAAAATTGATGTCAAACACCAAGCGAACGCAATATCAGTCAGTATTACCGACAGTGGCCCCGGCATTCCCCCAGAGATTATGCCGAGAATTTTTGAGCCATTTTTCACAACTAAACCTCCCGGAGAAGGCAGCGGTTTGGGATTGGATATAGTTCATAAAATTATTGAAAAACACCAAGGTGAACTGCAAGTAGAAAGCGTGCCCGGTAAAACCAAATTTACTGTCTCTTTGCCCATCTAAATCCCTAGTTACCCTTAAAAAATGAGGCACAACCTCCGAAATTTAAAATTTAAAAACAGTAAAATTTTATGCCAAAACCAGTAATTTTGTGCGTTGACGATGAAGTTGTCGTCTTAAACAGTTTAAAAATTCAACTTAAAAAAGAATTTGGGGATGCTTACCTGTATGAAGTAGCAGAAAATGCCGATGAAGCTATGGAAATTATCGAGGAAATTCAAGAAGAAGATGAAAGTGATATTTTGGTCATAGTATCTGACTGGTTAATGCCAGGTATTAAAGGAGATGAATTTTTAATTCGGGTTCACCAAAAATATCCCAAGATTGTGAAAGTCATGCTGACCGGGCAAGCCGACGAAGTAGCAATAGCACGGGTGAAAGAGCAAGCAAATTTGCACCGCTGTTTGTACAAGCCGTGGGATCGCAAAGAATTAGTAGAAACTATAAAAAGTGGTTTGGCAAAAATATGAACAATAAACCTGTGATTATTTGCGTGGATGACGAACCGATAATTCTTGAAAGTTTGAAAATAGAGTTAAAAAAAGCCCTGGGAGAAGAACACTTATTAGAAACCGCTGAAGGGGGCGAAGATGCTTTAGAGTTAATTGAGGAATTACTGGCAGAGGGCTGCGAAATTGTGGCAGTGATTTCTGACTATCTAATGCCCAATATCAAAGGGGACGAATTGCTGAAGCAGATACACATAATTTTGCCAAAAACTATCAAAATTATGCTAACGGGGCAAGCAGACCTCGAAGCAGTCGCAAATACTATTAAATATGCTAAATTGTACCGCTACATATCGAAGCCTTGGCAGTCAGAAGATTTGAAGTTGACGGTAAAAGAAGCGGTTAACAGCTATTTTATGGAGAAGCAATTAACGGAACAAAATGTTCAACTCCAAAAGCTGAATCAAGAATTGGAAACTTTAGTAGAGGAGCGGACTGCACAACTACGCTTGTCTGAGGAAAAGTTTGCTAAAGCTTTTCGTTCTTCTCCCAACCCCATTAGTATTACCAGACTTAAAGACAGTCGTTATTTAGAAATTAATGAGGCATTTTGCCAGACAATCGGTTATTCGGCTGCAGAAATTATCGATCGCACGGCGCTTGAATTGAATCTTTGGGAAAGTATACAAGCCCGCGCCGAGCTGTTTAAAATGTTAGAACAAAAAAAAATTGTTTGTAACTACGAATTTAATTTGCGCACTAAAAGTGGGGCACTAAGAACCGGGCTGCTGTCAGCAGAAATCATTGACATTCATGGTGAAACCTGCGTGATTTCTGTGATTCAAGATATTAGCGATCGCAAATTAGCCGAAGAAAAACTCCGAGCTGTAGCAGCTTCTTTAGCAGCAGCGCAAAGAATTGCCCGGGTCGGCAATTGGGAATACGATTTCTCTGCCAACACAAGTACTTGGTCGGAAGAATTATCTCGGATTTTCGGTCTCGATTCAAACCAGGCTGCGCCCACACTAACTGAGTTTCCGCAATACGTGCATCCGGACGATCGACAAAAGTGGCAAACAACGATCGATGCTGCTATTGCTAGTGGGAAATCCTACAGTTTAGAATATCGAATCCTGCGACCTGAAGTGACAATTGCTGCGGATAATTGCCCGTTACAAACAAGTGAATGCGGTTTCATCCGCTACATCGAAGCCAGAGGAGAAGCAATTGTCAACCAACACGGGCAAGTGACAAAACTCTTCACAACGTTGATGGACATTACCCCACGCAAGCTGGCAGAAATAGCCCTAGCAGAGAGCGAAGAAAAATACCGTCATTTAGTTGAAACTTCTCAAGATATTATCTGGTCTTGTGATGCTGAAGGACACATTACTTTTGTGAACCAAGCAGTCAAACAAATCTACGGTTACGACCCTGAAGAAATGATCGGCTGTTCTTTTAGCGATTTTTTAGCGCCAGCACAAATAGACCGGAACTGGGAAATTCAGCACCGCTTGCTGACGGGAGATTCTATATTTCAGTACGAAAGTATAGTATTGGGAAAAGACGGCAGACCGATTGATGTAAATACCAAGGCGATCGCGCGCTTGGACGCTGAAGGAAACATCATCGGCACAACAGGTACAGCTAGCGATATTACCGAGCGCAAACAAGCAGAAATAGCTCTGAAAAAAGCTAAAGAAGAAGCCGACAGAGCCAACAGAGCCAAAAGCGAATTCCTCTCGAATATGAGCCACGAATTGCGAACTCCCCTCAATGCAATTCTCGGTTTCAGCCAACTGCTGACCCGTGACCCAGCTCTCAGTGTAGACCAACAGCAATACTTAGGAATTATTACCCGTAGCGGGGAACATTTGCTCGATCTGATCAACAATATTCTTCAAATGTCAAAAATTGAGGTGGGGCTGGTGACACTTAATAAAAACACCTTTGACTTGCACAAAATGTTAAAAAATACTGAAGATATGCTGAAGCTGCAAGCAGAAAAAAAAGGGTTGCAGTTAATTGTTGATTCCACACCCGACCTACCTCAATATGTAGAAACAGACGAAAGCAAGTTGCGCCAAATATTAATTAATATACTGGGAAATGCTATTAAATTTACTGCTGAAGGTGGTGTTAATTTAAGAATTAAACATGAGCTGTTCAAAAAGCAAGAATGCACAGAGATTCAGCTAAGTGATAATTGCTGTTTGCTATTTGAAGTGGAAGACACGGGTTCGGGAATTTATGCGGAAGAAATGGAAAATTTGTTTAAACCTTTTGCACAAACAGAAAGCGGAAAAAAAACTCAAGAAGGAACCGGTTTAGGCTTGCCGATCAGCAAACAGTTCGTCGAGTTAATGGGAGGAAAAATGACAGTGGCAAGCCGTGTCGGTCGCGGCAGCGTGTTTAGATTTGATGTTAAAGTTTCGCTCCCTAATGCAGTGGACATTCAGGTAGCTCAAACAGCTCGCCGCGTTGTGGGTCTCGAACCAGGACAGCCGGAATACCGAATTTTAGCTGTTGACGATCGCCTGGAAAGTCGCTTGCTGTTAGTCAGAATACTGAAATCCCTCGGCTTTGCTGTGCAGGACGCTGAAAATGGTGTTAAAGCTTTGGAAATGTGGTCGAGTTGGGAACCTCATTTGATTTGGATGGATATGCGGATGCCGGTGATGGACGGTTACGAAGCTACTAAACGGATTAAAGCGCATTTGAAAGGTCAAGCAACGGTGATTATTGCTCTGACGGCAAGTGCTTTTGATGAGGAGCGATCGGTGATTTTGTCTGCAGGTTGCGATGATTTTGTAGCGAAGCCTTTTCGAGAGCAAGTGATTCTGGAAAAGATGGCTAAGTATTTGGGAGTTCGCTATGTTTACGATCGAGAAGCTTCGCTAAGTTCTGATGCTGTGGCGTCCGGCGAGGTTTCCAGGGCAACTGAAACGGCTGATTTGGCTTGTACGCTCAATGCTTCATTTTTTGAAGCTATGCCTGCAGAATGGGTTGATGAATTGTATTCTGCGGCGGATGCGGTTGATAACGAGCGGATTTTTCGGCTGCTGTTGTCGATTCCTCCTATTAATGCTAGTTTTCGCAGCGCGCTCGCCGATTTGGCGAATAACTTCCGGTGCGATCGGATTATTGATTTGATAGAGGAATATAGAAATTATTGAAGGAAGAAGCAAGAAGCAAGAGGGGGCGGGTTTGGGATGATTGATGGTTTAGGTCGATCGACTATTTGTAAACTCGCCGGCGGGCGATCGGCTAATTTACCTGTAGCCAAACTCCCAACCTTGGTAATCATCAGTCTTTCCCAAATCTCAAATGATATAATTTATGTAAATCTCAAATTAGTTGATTGACGAAGTAGTGCTATAATCAGAAGTTAACTGGTTTTCCTAATCTCAGAAATTCTTAATTTAACAAAAAATAGCGCTCGATGACCGGCAATCAAACAGAAGATAATAAAGGCAACATATTAATTGTTGACGACACTCCAGAAAATTTGCAAGTTTTATCAGCAACGCTCTCCGATCGGGGCTACAAAGTCCGGGGCGTAATTAACGGCAAAATGGCAATCAGAGCCGCCCGTTCTGGTTCTCCAGATTTGATTTTGCTCGACATCAAAATGCCGGAAATGGACGGCTATGAAGTCTGCACTCAGCTCAAAAGAGAGCCAAAAACATCAGAAATTCCAGTTATTTTTATCAGCGCTTTAGATGAAGTATTGGACAAAGTAACCGCCTTTAAAGTTGGAGGTGTGGACTATATTACAAAACCGTTTCATGTAGCAGAAGTTTTAGCGCGAATCGAACACCAACTGACTATCCAAAGACTCAAAAAACAATTGATCGATCGCAATACAGAACTCCAACAAGAAATAATAGAACGCAAAAAAGCCGAAGAAGCAGCAGCCGCTGCATCCCTTGCCAAAAGTCAATTCGTTGCCAACATGAGCCACGAATTGCGAACTCCCCTGAACGCTATTCTGGGTTTTAGCGAAGTCATGAGCCGCGACTGTTTCCTGGGCCACGAAAATCTCCAAAATCTCCGAATTATTAACCGCAGCGGTCAACATTTGCTGGAACTAATTAACGATGTTTTAGACTTGTCAAAAATAGAAGCAGGGATCATTGGCTTAGATGAACGCAGCTTTGACCTTTATCAACTCCTCGACACTCTCGAAGAAATGTTTCAGATCAAAGCTGAAACCCAAAAAGTGCAACTGAGATTTTCCGTGCAGGCGAATGTTCCTCAATATATAAAAACAGATGAAAAAAAGCTCCGCGTCTGCTTAATCAACCTGCTGGGAAATGCCATAAAGTTTACTTTCGACGGCGGCAGCATTTGGCTGCGCGTGAGCCTGGCAGACAAGCAGCCGGAACCGGCAGAATCGGAGATTTATCTTAACTCTACCTCTGCCGATGAATGTTTAATGTTGTTTGAAGTTGAAGACACAGGAGTTGGCATAGCAGCACCAGAAATAGATACTTTATTTGATGCTTTCGTGCAAACAGAAGCGGGGAAAAAAGTTGCAGAGGGTACGGGATTGGGTTTGACAATCACTAAAAAATATGTGCAGATAATGGGCGGGGATATTGAGGTAAAAAGTGTTTTAGGTGAGGGAACCTGTTTTCAATTTAATATCAGAGTATGTCCCGCTATTTCGTCTGAAATAACAGTCCCGACATTGCAGCGGGCGATCGGACTAGAAGCAAACCAACCTATTTATCGGATTTTAGTAGTTGACGACAATCAAGAAAATCGGCTGCTGCTGGTTAAAATGTTGAAACCAATTGGTTTTGAAGTCCAAGAAGCGGAAAACGGCTGCCAAGCTGTTGAACTGTGGGAAAGTTGGCAGCCTCATTTAATTTGGCTGGATACGCGAATGCCACTAATGGACGCTTTTGAAGCTGTCAGACAAATTAGAGCTAAAGAGAAAAAAACTCAGCCACGAACTGTAATTATTGCTCTGACTGCTAGCACTTTTGAGGAAACAAAAGCCGAAATTATCGCTGCAGGTTGCGACGATTTTGTGCGGAAACCTTTTCAAGAACTCATCCTCTTTGATAAGATGGCTTGCTACTTGGGAGTGCGCTATATTTATCAAGAGTTCCCCCCACAGGGAGCGGGGACTTTACGCCGTTATTTTGTTAGCGAAAAACCAGATTCATTTTTCCGGAGGCTGCTGGCCGAGATGCCTCACAATTGGGTGCAGGAACTCTACGAAGCAGTTAGTGATGTTAATGAAGAGCTGGCGATTCAAATTGTCGATCGCATCTGGGAAAGTCATCCAACTTTAGCTGAGGCTTTAAAAGATTTGCTTGCTGATTACCGACTCGACAAGATAATGGATTTAACTCAAGCGAGTTTAAAATAAATGGATAATAGCGAAATTAAAGTATTGGTGGTTGATGACCAACCGAGGAATCTGCGGTTCTTATCCAAACTGCTAACAGCCCAGGGGTATCAAGTTTACCGAGCTATTTGCGGTCAACTGGCGTTGAATGCTGCGATTACCCATTGCCCCGATTTAATTTTGCTCGACATTAGAATGCCGGAAATGAACGGTTATGAAGTTTGTCGGAGACTGAAATCGACAGCGGAAACTGAACAAATTCCAGTGATATTTTTAAGCGTCTTAGATGACATTAACGATAAATTACAAGCTTTTAGAGTTGGCGGTGCTGACTATATTTCTAAACCATTTCAAGTAGAAGAAGTTTTAGCGCGCATCGACAAGCAAGTCGGCTTGCAAAAACTGCAACAGCAACTAAAAGAGCAAAACGCTCAACTGCAACAGTCGCAGTCGCTGCTTGCTAGCATATTAAATAGTTCCTTAGACGGTGTGGTGGCTTATTCTGCCGTCCGCAACAGTCAGGGAAAGATTGTGAATTTTCAGTGGCTGTTGATCAACCCTGCCGCCGAAAAAATTTCGGGTCTGCCATTAAAAGAGATAGTTGGCAAGAATTTATTGGCTGAAATTTCAGAACTTCGCAAAAACGGGTTATTTGATTTGTATGTTTCTGTAGTAGAAACAGGAGCAACTGTAGACCAAGAATTTTATTACGAACACGATGGAGATACAAGTGGTTGGCTGCACATTGTTGCGGTCAAATTAAACGATGGTGTGGCAGTAACTTTTCGCAACATCACCGATCGCAAACTAGCAGAAATTGCCCTGCGAGAAAGCGAAGAACGCTTCCGCGCGATATTCGAGCAAGCGGCAGTCGGCATAGCTAAAACCGGGCTTGGCGGTCAATTTATGCGTGTAAATCCCGGCTTTTGTCAAATAGTCCGCTATGCAGAATCGGAATTGTTACAGCAAAATTTCCAGGCAATTACTCAGCCGGATGACATCGAAGCTGACAGAGAAAACCTGCGCTTGCTGTTATCCGGGGAGATTCAAACTTTTTCTAGGGAAAAACGTTTGATCTGCAAAGATGGGGAAGTGCGCTGGGCAAATGTTACTGTTTCGGCAATGCGCGATGCCGAGGGGACGCCGCAGTATTTGATTTGTGCGATCCAGGATATTTCCGAACGCAAGCTGGTACAAGAACTGCTGCAAGCGAGTTTAGACACTCAAACCCGTTACGCTCAAGAATTAACTCGTTCTAATGCCGAACTAGAACAGTTTGCCTACGTGGCTTCTCACGATTTGCAAGCGCCTTTGCTCACGATTTCCAGCTACGCTCAAATATTAGAAAAACGCTATCACAACCAACTTGATGCCCAAGGGAATAATTTTATCCGCAATATTGTTAATTCTTGCGGGCGGATGCAGGCACTGATTGATGACTTGCTGGAGTATTCGCGGGTCGGCCGCAGTCAGAAACCTTTTGAGCTGATAGATTGCAATCGGGTTTTTGAGGATGCTTGTGCTAATTTACAGTTGGCTATCCGGGAAAATCAAGCTTCTGTTACTAGGGGGGATTTGCCAAGGGTAAGAGGTGATAGTTTTCAACTGCTGCAACTGTTTCAAAATTTAATTGGCAATGCCATTAAGTACCGCAGCAGCGATGCGCCGGTGGTGCAGGTGGGCGCTTCGCGTCAGGGCGATAACTGGGTGTTTTCGGTGCAGGACAACGGTATTGGCATTGCCGAACAGTACCATCCGCGAATTTTTCAGCTTTTTCAGCGCTTGCACACCCAAAAAGAGTATTCGGGAACCGGTATCGGTTTAGCGATTTGTCAAAAAATTGTCGATCGGCACGGCGGTCGCCTTTGGGTAGAATCACAACCCCATCGAGGCTCGACTTTTTATTTTTCTATTCTCGAACAAAAGTGAAGTCAGCAGTCCGCCTGCAGAAGTCAGCAGTCATTTATACCATTTGAGATTAAAGAATTGAAGAACTGGGAATGATTGATGACTACTAGGGTTTGAAGCTTGCCTAAAGTTGCATTCTTTTTTGAAAATGTTTTACTTAAGCTTTAAATATCTTTATCTTTTCTTTACACAACGGTGCAGAAACTGTAGCATATTCACTGATGACATACATCTAAAAATCTATCACTATAAATCTATTAGCTCGATCCTCATACAACTTAAAAATCAGCGGTGCCCGTAAGACTTGTCAGTTTCTTTCAACTTTATCCAGAGCATCTTGCTTTGGGATTCAGTAGTTTCCCTAGTAGTTCGCGGACAATAATTTGTGATGTCTTTGCAGTTGGCAGGTTCTCGGACAGACTGCTAATTGAAACAAGCATGAGTGCAAAACTTTTGCGAATCAAGCAAAACGGGAAATTGCTGCAACACAAATTTATTGTTCTCAGCCATATTTGCCGGATGATGGCAACCTATGATTTGCAGGCGCTCAGACACCGATCCAAGTCCCGCCACCTCAGAAAATCTGTTGGTCGTGAGGCAAAGCCGTGAATTATAAAAAGAAAAATTTTACTCTTTTAATAGCCAACGATGACGAGGACACGCGATTTTTGGTGAAGGAAGCAATGCGAGAAGTTCGATTAGCCATCAGGAGCGAATTTGTGGAAAATGGAGAACAAGTGCTAGACTATTTGTATCGTCGCGGTCAATATACTGGTAGGAGAAATTGGCATCGGCCCGACTTGATACTTTTGGATCTGAATATGCCGCGGCTTGACGGGCGAGAAACACTAATTTCGATCAGATCTGACCCCGACTTACAACAAATTCCGGTTGTGATTTTAACAACTTCGCACCGCAGCGGAGATATATTGCTTTGCTACCGCTTGGGTGCTAATTCTTTCATATCCAAACCAGTCACTTTTGAAGGATTGGTGGAAGTAATGAAGACTTTATGTCAGTATTGGTTTGAAATAGTTTCTCTCCCGCCGGAGCAGTAAGCTTTAATTCTGGGCTAGATCGATAGTTTGAGTGTAGAGCGAATTTGATAAACCAACATATTGGCCCGATCGCAAGTATCGATCTCAAAACTAAAAAGTTTCCTTCAACCCGCTTCCAACGCTATAGTTGTGTTAACACGTAACCAATCTCTGAAGATTTTGTTGATTGAGGAAGACCTCGCAGATTCGATGCTGATCCAAGACCTTTTAGGCTCATTCTGCGAATCTCTGTTTCGCCTCCAAACTGTTAAATCTGTGGAGACAGGACTCGGGTGTCTGGAAGCAGAAAACTTTGACGCCATACTATTAGATTTGTCAGTGTCAGACAGCTTGGAGGGAAGGGAGGCGATCTCCGTCTTGAAAGCCCGATCGCCCACAGTGCCAATTGTGGTGCTGACAGATATCAACGATGAAAATACGGCCCTGTCGGTATTGCGATCGGGCGCTCAAGATTGTTTGGTAAAGGGAAGATTTCACAGAACTCTGCTGGTGCGGGCAATCCATTACGCGATCGAACGCCAGCAAATCGAAGAACAATTGCGGCAGCAGGCCCTCCGAGAGCGGCTGTTGGGCAAAATGATCGAACATATTCGATCCTCAATAGACACGGCAAGCATTCTCCAAAGTACAGTCGCAGAAGTGCGCCAATTTCTCAAAACAGACCGCGTTTTAATTTATTGCTGTCAGGATGGGGCGTCTCAATTCGACGGGGAAGAGCAAAAAGGTGCGATCGTCGCAGGTGACGGTTTGCCATTGGGTTATGTTGAAAACCAAAATATTAGTGCTGCTTTGGCGGTGTCATGCTTTGTTTTGGTCGAATCCCAGTCGGTACAAGCAATAGCAGATGTCAGCGCTGTGGACTTGGCTGGCAGTTGCAAAGAATTGCTGGCAGATTGTGAAATGACAGCAGTTGTAAGCGTTCCAATTTGGCAATCTGGCGACTGGGAAACGGTAAACCAAAGATTAGAAAACACTGTTTGGGAAGAAGAAACAACAGAAGATGCAGCCGAAAGTTATATCTGGCAGTCGGCGGCGATCGGTAAACCGCAGGTGCAGGTTTCAAGTGCGCCGGATTCGATCGCAGAAAATGGCAATAGTTTGTGGGGAATGCTGACAGCATACAATTGCAGCGGTGTCAGGGAATGGCAGCAGTGGGAAATAGATTTTTTACAGGACTTAGCAAATCAAGTGGCGATCGCGATCGCGCAATCTCAACTTTACCGCCAGCTAGCAATAGCCAATCAAAAATTGCAGCAACTGGCAACTACAGACGGACTGACGGGCATTGCCAACCGCCGCCACTTCGATCGGGTTTTGATGTTAGAGTGGCGGCGGTTGGCAAGAGAGGAACTGCCGCTGTCTTTAATGATCTTTGACATCGACTGTTTTAAACTTTACAACGAGTTTTACGGTCACCTCGGCGGCGACGATTGTTTGCGCCAAGTTGCCGCGGCGATCGCCAAAGCTGTCAAGGGGGCTGGGGATCTGGCAGCCCGCTACGGCGGCGAAGAATTTGCCGTAGTGCTGCCCAACACTAACGCCGAAGGGGCAAACGCTGTCGCCCAGAAAATTTGCGACGGTATCGCCAGCTTAAAACTGCCCCACGCGCGATCGTCGATCTGCCCCTACGTTACCCTCAGTTGCGGCATTGCTACGGCGATTCCTTCTGGCGGCGAATCTCGCAACACCCTAATTCGGAATGCTGACAGCGCCCTTTATCAAGCCAAAACCGAAGGCAAAAATCGCATTTGTCACGCCAGCAGCAAATCGGAATCTTCCCCGCTTTTTATCTAAACTTTGAAAGTAATTGGTAATTAATAATATCATGTCTGCGGTCACTACAAACGTTATAATACTTATTTTGCCAGACACGAGATCGACTGATAACTCACAAGTTTTCTTCTGCTTGCAATTGGCGGATTGGTATTTCGATGACAAACTCCGTACCGATGCCTAATTCTGAATTGCACAGCAATTTTCCTTGATGTTTTTTAACGACAATTTCGTAACTAATAGCCAATCCCAATCCCGTTCCTTTGCCGACGGGCTTCGTGGTAAAAAACGGGTCGAACAAGCGCTGCTGCATGGACTCGGGAATGCCGGTACCGCTGTCGGCGATCGCAATTTTCACCCGTTCGCCTTCCACAACTTCCGTGCGAATCTTAATTGTAGGAACTGGGGAGCTATCGCCGGCAGCTTGGAAACTTCTTTCCTTTTCTTCTACAGCATCGATCGCATTAATCAACAAATTCATAAACACCTGGTTCAATTGACCCGAGTAACATTCAACTTGCGGTAAATTGCCGTACTCTTTAATTAGTGAAATAGCGGGTTTATTTCCTTGCGGCTTCAAACGGTGAGCAATAATCATCAAAGTGCTGTCAATTCCTTCGTGCAAATTCACAGCCTTAAAAGCTGCTTCGTCCAGACGCGAAAAAGTCCGCAAACACTTGACAATCTCCTGAATGCGATCGGCTCCAACTGCCATTGAATCCAGCAGGTTCGGCAAATCTTCTTCGATAAACTCTAACTCTATGTCCTCAAGTTCTGCCTGAATTTCTGCCGTGGGTTCTGGGTACGCTGCGCGGTAAAGTTCGAGAAGGCTCAACAAATCATTTGTGTAATCTTTGGCATAGCTGATATTGCCAAAGATAAAGCTGACAGGATTGTTAATTTCGTGAGCAACTCCCGCAACTAATTGACCCAAAGAAGACATTTTTTCGCTTTGCACGAGCTGCGCTTGAGTATGGGTAAGTGCGTGATAAGCTATTTCTAATTGCGCTGCTTGTTCTCTGAGTTGCGCTTCCGATTCTCGCAGGGCTAATTCTGCTGCGGTTCGTTCCGTAACATCGACACCGATTCCCCAAAAATCCCACCCTGGAACGGAAAAATCAGCAGAAACATTCGACCAAGCAATTGTTTTGATGCTGCCGTCAGCCGCCTGAATTTCTACTTCTAAATCTCGAAAGTTATGACCGAACTCTACAACTTTTCTAAAGATTTTTTGACGGTAGTTAACATCAGGCATAAGCAGTTGTATTGCTTGCTGGTTGCCGACAAGTTCTTCGGTGCTGTAACCCAGGACTCGTTCAGATTCTCGGTTCCAGACTATGATATTGCGATCGGCATCAACAGCGCTCAGCATTACTGGCATATTTTCGAGAATTAGGCGCAGCTTTGCTTCGCTTTGTCTCAGAGCTTCTTCAACCCGCGCCCTCTCTGTAATGTCAATGGAAACAGCAATTAATCCTGCAACTTTTCCTTTTTCATCTAATATTGGTGTCGCGCGATTTTCATGAATGTGACCTTTGAGTTCAGAAGACCAAATTTTTTCCTCGCCTGCTAAGATAAAGTTAATATTTTCAATAATTTCGGGATAATCTTTGTAGCATTCGTACACTGATAAGCCAACTAATTGTCCGGGCTTAAGTCCTAAAGGTTCTAAGCCTTTTCCTTCAGAAAGCGTAAATATGCCGTAGCGGTCAATGCAGTATAAAACTATGGGTGCATTGTTGACAACGGCGCGGAGGCGTTTTTGGCTGACTTGCAGTTCCAATTCTGCTTGTTTGCGCTCGGTAATATCGATCGCAGCTCCGAATAATTTTACGACTTTGCCTTGCTGGTTTTGCAAGACTTGCCCCCAACCGATCAGATATCTCATTTCTCCGTTGGAACGGTAAATGCGGTGGTCAACTTCGTAGGGTTGGCGGCACGCGATCGCTTGCTTTATAGTTTTTTGAAAGCGTTTTCTATCGTTGGGATGAAGTTTTTGCAAAAAATCTGCATAACTTGGTGTTGGCTCTTCTGGTTGTAAAGCAAAAATTCTTTTCAATTCATCCGACCAAGTAATCTCGCCAGTAATGAGGTCGAATTCCCAGTTACCGATATGAGCAATTCTTTGATTTTCTTCGAGTTTTCGCTGGTATTCTAATAGTTGGTCTGCGGCTTTTTTGCGCTCGGTAACTTCTTTGGAGTTGCCGATAATTCGATAGATTCTGCCTGCTTCGTCCCGCAGCGGAGTTAGGGTAACTAGCCACCAAGTCTCTGCTCCTTGGAACTGCAAGCATTGTTCGGAAGTAACGGAATTTTGCGATCGGGCGCAACTGATATAAGTTTGTCGCAGCATGGTTCCGACTTCCTCGCCAAATACAGCTTCGGGAGTTTTGCCACACCACTCGCTATCGTCCCCGATGCCCAGAATTCGCTTGCCTAGAGGGTTCAAACCGGCATATCGAAATTCGCCGTCAGTGTCTGCATCGATCGCAAAAATTATTTGGTCAATACCGTCATAAATACTCCGCAAAAATTGTTCTTGAGAGCGGAGTTGTTCTTGTACTTTTTTGCGATCGCTAATGTCTCGAATAGAACCGGCAAATCTCAGCGGCGCGCCACTCTCGTCCCAAATTGCTTGTCCGCGAGCTGCTACCCAAATGTATTCGCCACTTTTTTTTTGCATCCGATATTCTATATCTTTGAAAGGGATTCTTTGTTCTAAGTGAGCGGATATTGCTGCAAATACCCGCTCGATATCTTCTGGATGAGTTCGCGCTATCCAGCTAGCTAAAACATTTTCAAACTCGCTGCTTTCATAACCGAGCAATTCTTTAAACCGGGGCGACCAATACACCGGATTTTGCGGGTTAAACACGTCCTCTGAAACAATCAGCGCATCCCAAATGCCGTCAAAAGAAGCCCTGACTGCTAAGTCAAATCGATTTAAGTTCGCTTCTAGAAGTTTATGTGATTGTTGCAGGGCGATTTCGGCTGTTTTGCGATCGCTGATATCTGTCGCCGTGCCGATAAATCCTTGAAATTCACCTGCTGGCGTCAATTTAGGAACTGCTGTCTCCTCGATCCACCGATACTCCCCGTCAGCTCTTTTTAGCCGATATTCTCGCTTAAATTTAGAGTTTAAATTCCAAGCATTCCGATACATTTGTTCCCAAGAGTCTAAATCGTCAGGATGAATGTTTGCCGTCCAACCCTCAGCAGAAATTTGTTCTTCAGTCAGCCCAGTAAATTCTGCCCACTGAAAATTAAAGTAAGTGCAACCGCTCTCTGCATCTGCAATCCACAGCATTACTGGGATGCGATCTGCCCAGTCGCGCCAGCAATTTTCGGTCGCACCGGAGAAAGTGGCGATCGGCGCTTGTTTGGGCTCTTGAGTTTCACTTGTAGAACGGGTCATAAATTTACAAATCGTAAGTTGACAGTTGCTATTTTTATTGTTATTATACGTCGCACTTAACTATCAAAAAATCTCAGCTTTTCCCAACTAATATATCAAGGTGAGATTGATTTATGCAAGCGTGACATAAATCGCGCAGAATAAACGCAGCACCGCGCACATAAATAGCCTCGTGCAAGCACCACAAAACTTGTTTGCAATGGCTCAATATAGAGTGCGCGATGAGTACATGAAACGCCGATGAATATTGATAAAAATCTCTGATTTTATCTGGTGGTTGCGGCGCACCCTAGGGGTCATGGATTGCTCTTAACTTTCTTGCCAATTACCAATTACCCCTTACCAAGTGCTAATTTATATAGCAATCCTTGCAGGAGTCGTAATTTTTTTACCCCACCCCAACCGCAAGAAATTCACAAATGATGCGAGGATTGCTATAGCATAAAAAAATAATAGAACTGGCGGTCCGTGTTCCAAATCACGATCATCATCAGTCATTCCGAATCGACAATCGAAAATCGAAAACGGTATTATCCCCCCAAATTTGAGTTCGTACCAGTTAAATTGGACCGCACTGGAATTTCAATCAAAAACTCCGCTCCCTCTCCGGGTGTCGAAATACAGCTCAATCGTCCGCCGTGCCGATCGACTATAATCGAGTGAGAAATCGACAGTCCCAAACCCGTGCCCTTGCCCACAGGTTTAGTCGTGAAAAACGGGTCAAACAGCCTCGATAGCACCTGCTCCGGTATCCCCCGCCCGTTGTCCGCAATAGATACCGTTACGAAACCCGCAGCAGCCTGATAACTGCGAATAACTATCGTGCTGGGATGTCGAGCGCACTCCTCGATCGGACGCTGCTTGTCCCGTTCTTCCAAAGCATCGATCGCATTAATCAAAATATTCATAAATACCTGATTCAACTCGCCGGGAAAACATTCAATTTGAGGTAATAGTTGGTAATCTTTAACTATCTTAATCCCCGGATGGCTGCTGTGAGATTTTAACCGATTTTGCAAAATCATCAAAGTGCTATCAATTCCCTCGTGAATGTTGACCGATTTGCCAGCGGACTCGTCCAAGCGGGAAAAGTTGCGCAATGATTTCACTATCTCGACAATTCGCTCGGTTCCGACTTGCATCGAATTAAACAATTTCGGGAAATCCTCAGCAATATAATCCAAGTCTATTTCATTAATTTTATCCAAGACTTGGGCCGGAGGATGAGGGCAGTAATGCTGGTAAACTTTAATCAATTCCAGCAAATCTAAAGTGTAATTGCGAGCCGGACTGAGATTGCCGTGAATAAAGCTGACGGGGTTATTAATTTCGTGAGCGACACCAGCAACTAAGTGACCCAAACTCACCATTTTTTCATTCTGAACAAGCTGAGCTTGAGTGGTTCTGAGTTTGTTAATAGCTGCTTCTAACTCTAGCGCTTTTGAACGTTCTCGGGCTTCCGATTCCTGCAAAGCTGACTCGGCTTGTTTGCGATCGGCAATTTCAATTTGTGCTTGCTCAAACAGCATCGATTGCTGGATCGCGATCGCCAACTGCACGCTAATTTGTTTGAGACACTCGACCTCAATTTCTAGCCAGCGACGGGGGCCCGCGCACTCGTGGGCAATCAATAACCCCCACAACTTCTCCCCTTGCAAAATCGGCACTACCAAATTAGCTCGTACCTGAAATTGACTTAATAAATTAATGTAGCACTGGGAAAGACCGGCTTTGTAAATATCATCTACAGCTACAGTGCGACCCTGTTCGCAAGCAGAAGCATAGCGGTTTTCAAACCAGGAATCATTAATAGTTATTCCCCCAACTGACAGCAAATTTTTGCCCACCGACTCGACAGTTACAAAACCGCTCCAATCGGGATTAAATCGATAAATAATTGTCCGGTCTGTTTGCAAAAATTGCCGTACTTCAGCAACAGCTTTGGTCAAGATTTCTTTTAAGTTGAGAGAAGAGCGAATACGTTCCAGCATCCCTACCACCAGACGTTCTCGCTTTAATTGCTGGCGCAAGATAGCCTCGGCAAGTTTGCGAGCGCTAATATCTTCAATCACAGCAATTACATAGTTCGCTTCCCCAAACGCATCCCGCACTAAAGATACAGTCATATTAGTCCAAACAAATGAACCGTCTTTGCGAATAAAGCGTTTCTCAATTGAATAATTCAAAATTTCCCCAGCTAACAGCCTGTCGCGCGACTCGACATCTGCTGCGACATCTTCCGGGTGAGAAATATCCCCAATATTTCGCGTTTTTAGTTCCAATTGTGAGTATCCGACAATATTGCAAAAGCCTTGATTTGCATTCAAAAATTGACCGTCGCGCCACACTTTAACAATGCCGATCGCCGCTTGTTCAAATACAGCTCGAAATCGATGTTCGCTTTCTTGCAAAGCAATTTCTGCTTTTTTGCGAGTGGTAATGTCCATTGCCGTGCCAAACAGCCGCACCACCTGACCCAACTCATTTTTAACAGCTTGTCCTTTACCGTTAACGTGCCTGATTTCTCCTGATGGAAAATAGATGCGGTGGTCGATATCGTAAGCTGTCCCTTCAGTCACTACCTGTTGCACAACTTCTCTAAATCTTTCTTTGTCATCGGGATGAATTTGCTCAAACAGTTCTTCCATTGTCGGCGGTCGGTTCAATTTTCGACCGTAAACTCGAAACATTTCCTCAGACCAAGTAATAATTTCTGCCTCAATATCGAATTCCCAATTGCCGATGCGGGCAATTTTTTGCGCTTCTTGCAACTGGTCGGCAAGTTGTTGCAGAGATGCGATCAACTGAGTTTTTTCGGCTTCTGCTGCAACGCGGGCGCTGATATCTTTGTGAGTGCCTGTCATCCGCAACGGCCCACCCCATTCGTCGTATTCGACTACCTTGCCCATCGCCATAATCCACTGCCAATTTCCCGCTTTGTTGAGCAGCCGAAATTCAACTTCATAGATATCGGCGCTACCTTCCCAATAGGAATTTAAAGATTCGATTACCTTCGGTCGGTCTTCGGGATGCAGCAAACTTTCCAAACCTTGGAGGTGATTTTCAATTTCAGTTTCTGCGTAACCTAGCATTGATTTCCAATGCGGGTCAAAATAAGTTTCGCCCGTAGCTATATTCCAATCCCACAGCCCCAAAGAGCTGCCTGAAACCGCCAACAGCAAACGCTCTTGACTGAGTTTCAATGCCGATTCGGCGCGTTTTAGTTCTGTGAGGTCGGCAATTATCGCCATCATTCCTATTGGTTGATTGGCGCTATCTTTAATGCAGTCAGCTCGCAATTGAGTTTCTTGAATTTTGCCATTTTTAGCCTTGAGTTCAATTTCACTGCTCCAGGATAAACCTTTCCGCAGCACCCTAAATAACTTTCTCAAATCTTGAGATTTGGCGTACATTACTGCTGGGCCGCCGGCATTATTTAGTTCATCAACTGTATAGCCGTAGCGCTGAATAAATGCTTGATTGTGATAAATTGAACAGCCGTCCAAATCTGCGATCGCGATCGCATCGCTAGCGCTGTTTACAGCTTGAGTTACCAGGCACACAGTCAGTTCGGCTTGTTTGCGATCGGTAATATCAAAAATCGCTCCGTCGAGCCACAGAACCAACCCTTCTAGATTGTAAGTCGGCCTACCTCTTTCCGACATCCACCGCACCGCGCCGTCAGCGCGAACAATCCGGTATTCTAGATGGTACGGCTGTTTCGACTCTACTGCTGCGTTGACTTCTCGATAGACCATTTCAGTATCTGCCTCATGGATGATGCTGGCAAAACTCAAGCGGTTGTTGCGAATAAAATCCTCAGCAGGATAGCCGCTAATTGCCTCAATTTCATCGCTAATAAATACCATCGTCCACTCAGCGTCACACAGGCAACGATAGATAGCGCCGGGGATATTCTCAACCAGCGATCGAAATCTTGCTTCGCTCTCCCGCAAAGCTGCCTCTGTCTGTTTTAAATTAGTAATATCCAGCACCATACCTTCCCAAACTATATCCCCTTCCTGCCCTATTTCAGTAGGACAATCAGCTCGTTCCGGTCTCGCAACTCCTTGCATCCACTTAAATTTTCCCGACGGCACAATCGCGCGCCATTCCTGCTGCCAGGGCTGCATATTTGCCGCAGAAACAGCCAGGGATTCTTCAAATTTTCGGCGGTCGTCTGGATGAATACAACTAAAAATAAGTTCGGGATTCTGCTGAATTTTTTCTGGTTCTAATTCATATAAATCCCGACTGCCAGAAGAAATGTAAGGAAAAGATTTTTTACCGTCCGTTGAGAGCCTAAATTGATAAAATATTCCAGGCAAATTGGCAGCAAGTTGTCCCAGTCTAGCTTCGCTTTCTTGCAGGGCTAACTGTTTGCGCCTATCCAGAGTGATATCTCTAATTATACCCACGAGAATTTTACGGCCGTCGGTATTTTCAAAGACGGTTTTTTTTGTAGACAGAATGTGCTTTGCACCGCTGGCGTCCGTAAATATTTCCTCGCTCGCGTTTTCTTCCCCCGTCCTAAACACTTGTTGGTCATTCTGCCAAAAAATTTCAGCTTCTTGTTTAGGGAAAAAGTCGTAATCCGATTTGCCCAGCAGTTCCTCGCGCTGCTTGCCGATTAGCTTGCAAAAAGCATTATTTAACAGTATCGATCGGTGCTGTTCGTCCTTGACAAAAATTGGGTCGGCAACTGCATCGATCGTATAATTCAAAAACTTTTTACTAGCTTCTAGTTCTGAAAGTGCTAAAATTTTATCTGTAATATCGTTGATAGTTCCTGTCGTCCCCTGCACCGCGCCGTTCCCGCCAAACATCAAAAATTCTTGCACTTCCACCCAGCGAACTTCGCCATTTTTGGTAAGATATCGAATTTGATAGCAGCAGGATGTTTCTTGATGTTTTCCCCGACCTCTAAACAAATTTAAGTATTGGTATCGATCCTCAGAATGAATGTAACTCAAACAAGAAGTTCCTAAGCCTTCATCAACGGTAAATCCGGTAATTTCCGTCCAAGCCGGATTGAGAAATGTCCAATTACCAGTAATATTTGTTTCAAAAACTACTGCTTTGATATTGTCAACAACCTGCTGGTATTTTTCTTGACTTTTTTGCCATTCTGCTTGCCGTTTATGGCGGACGATCGCGCACCTGAGCGTCCGCAACAGCAGCCGGCTGTCTACTTGTCTTTTCACCAGATAATCTTGAGCACCTGCCGCAATTAACTGGACGGCCAGTTCTTCGTCATCGGCGGCTGTCAGAATGACGATCGGAATATTTATTCCCCAATCTTGCAGCCGGAAAAGAGTATTAAATTTTGGGCTGTCAGGAAGTGAAATGTCTAATAAAATTACATCAAAAATTTCGCCACATAAAATTTCTCTCGCTTCCTGCAGGCAAACTACATTCGTCAACTCAATTGATTGTCCTAGTCGGCCCTCTGACAGCAGTTCTTGAATGAGTTCTGCATCTTCTGGACAGTCCTCTACTAAAAGAACTTTTAAGCAAGCAGGCGTTAAAGTTGACTCAAAAACAGATGTCATACCATTTTAGATTTTAGATTTTAGATTTTAGATTTTAGATTTTAGATTGGGAATGACTGATGACTATCGCGGTTTGGCGGTTGCATAAAGTAGCATTTTTTTACTGGTATCCTTATGCTATTTTTTAGTAATAAAAAAATCATCAGCGGAGGGAGTTACCTAGCTCATTATTGGGGAAATTAAAGCGCAGGCTTTAGGGCGGGCTGGGTGCTTGCAGACCGCCCAGATTTATTTGTAGAATTGAGTTGTTCGCTGCAAGTTGTCCGCCTGGGCCCAACCTAGTGGCCCAAAATTATCATACTCTTACCGATATTGCAACTCCACTCTGTTTTAATTTACAACCTTGGGCAGGGAAATAGCAAGGGGAAAAGCAAAATAGTAAGGACGAATCCGGACGAAAGTCCTTACTAGAAACCTAGAATCATTACTGTTGATTAATCGGTTTGTAGTGAGGACTCTCGTCCTCTCTTTCGGGAGGCATCAAGACTTGTATTCCTTACTAAAAACCTAATTGCGAACTTAATTACGGTTGTTTAACCGGACACCATTTTGCTGAGTTTATTCGCTCAAATTGTCTGCATTTTGGGCAGTACCACTGTAAACACGCTGCCTTGACCGACTTTGCTGCTAATAGCAATCTCACCGTTAAAAGGTTTTAAAAGTTCAATACAGGTATAAAGTCCGAGTCCAGTTCCTGTCGGTTCGCCGTCGGTTTTTTCCTCGCCTTTAGGCGGCTTTGATGTGTAAAAAGGGTCAAAAAGTTTTGACAAATCTTCAGGTGATATACCGCATCCCGTATCTGCAATATCCATGTATATATTCGATTCGTCTTGGCGAGTCACGATTGTTAGTTCCCTGCTTTTCTTTGCCCACATAGCATCCATTGCATTGTTAATTAAATTATAAAATACTTGAGAAATATAAGAATAAATTAATGGAATGCTGGGAATTTCTTCGTCATAAAAGTATTTTTTTCTGATTTTATTTTTAAAATACAGATTGCCTTCCAATAGCTGAATTTCTCGCTGGACTAAATCGTTGATATTCACAAGGTGCAAATCTTGCTTTTGCTCTTTTCTGCTTTTCATCATCAGAGTATCCATGATCTGATTGATTTTTGCAACCGCTTGAAAAATATACTTGGTATAATTAAATAGAGAGTCTTCTTGAATTTTTGTGGCTTTTGTTTCAATCAAATCGACGCTAGTCTGGATCACTTGCAGCGGACTTTTGAGGTTGTGAACCATTCCCTGGGTCAAACGTCCGATGATGGCTGTCTTTTCCTGGTCGATCAATTGTTTGGTTTTTTGTTCGACAAGTCTTTCTAGGTTTTGGTTGAGGTGGGCAAGTTCGAGGTTTTTTTCTTCGAGTTTTTTTTGTAAGCTGCGGATTGTCAAATGAGTTTGAATGCGGCTCAACACTTCTTCGTGCTGGAAAGGCTTAGTGATGTAGTCAACGGCTCCTGTCTGAAAGCCTTTTACTTTATCAAGCGTATCGGAAAGGGCGCTCATGAATATGATGGGAATGTCTTGCGTTGAGGGGTCTGCTTTCAAACGGAGGCAAGTTTCAAAACCGTCAATTCCCGGCATCATGATATCCAAAAGAATCAAGTCTGGATGAATGTATTCAATTTGCTCGATCGCACTTTCGCCGTCTAGAGCCACTAATACTTTAAACCCGTAATTCCTTAACAACTCAAAAAGTACGTCGAGATTTGTTTGGTTGTCATCAACAATTAGTATGATGCTTCTTTCGGAATTCTTATCGTTCATATTCAAGGGAAACATTCACTTTCTTGAGTGTTGAGTTGTGGGCTGTCACTTTACAATCGGATTCAAGGCATTTTTTGCATATCTAGAAACCCAGTTGCTTCGTAGATGTTTCTATTTGGAGTAACCCTTTTAGGATCTCGCTGCGAGCGATCGCCCCACAAGCAAATTAAGTTGTCGCTTCACGGGTCGAAAAACCCGTTATTGAAAATGGTGGAATATGTGAAATTTAACTGATTTTGAGTAGTCTGTTAACTACCGTCAATTTTACGACAAATGTTGCTTCAAAAAATCTCGAATTTGCTTGAGCTGAAATCCTTTAGCAAGTTGGCGCACGTGATGAACGAAAGGCACTAATGTCGAGTCAGAATGTTCGAGTTTAGTAGTTTCCTCCAAAATAGCTTCAATATCCCCCATTGCAGCCAATCTTAACAAGCCCAAGAGTGACTCTGACGCAGGAGACACCATTGTTGAGTCAGCAGCAGCGAGCTCAGATGATGCTTTGAGAGTTTGAGCTTTCAGTTTTGTGGTTTCCGATCCGTCTTCGTAAATCCATTCTAGTCTCAAATGCAGGCGCAACAATTCTAACAGCTCGTTAGTTTGAATCGGCTTGGTGAGAAAATTATCGCAACCTGCAAGTATGCTCTCTTGCCTAGTAGTCTCGTAAACGCGAGCCGACAAAGCAAGGATAACCGCATCTTTTAATTGCGGCAACTGTCGCAGCCGCTTAGTAGCTTCCCAACCGTCCATTACGGGCATCAGCAAGTCCATTAAAATTAGATCCGGTAGAAATTTCTGTGCTTTGTGCAAGCAGTCTGCGCCGTCTGTGGCCTGTGCAATTTCAAACCCCAAATGAGAAAGCAGCCTGTGCAGCATGGCGCGATTTACTTCGCGATCGTCCACGATTAGCACTTTGCGCTGGCTGCCCCTAAAACCGACAAGCCGGGGTTTTTCTTGCGTCGAGGGGAGTTCAGAACACTGGGCGACTGCGGGCAAGTCTAGATCGAACCAAAATAAGCTGCCTTTGCCGCAGGTACTTTGGACGCGAATTTGGCTGCCCATCATTGTGACTAATTTTTGGCTGATGGAAAGTCCCAGTCCGGTACCTTCGACGAAATTGTTATGATCGCCGACTTGATGAAAAGGCAAAAATATTTCTTCTAATTTATTCTGCCCGATGCCAATGCCAGTATCTTCGATTTGAAAGCGAATTTTAGCGGTAGGGGCGCGATCGCCAGTATTTGCTGCTGTTATCACCTCGCGCGCTTCTTTTGTTCCCAGCGGCGGGATCGACATTTGCTGCGCGTCTAAATTCGCGGTCAAATTGATTGTTTGAGTAGCAACTTCCGCTGTTAAACTCGAATTGGCGCTGTTGGTTTCAGGATTATTTTCTGGTAAATTTTCTACATAATCGACTTTAAATGTCACGCTGCCGTTGTTAGTAAACTTAACGGCATTGCTGAGCAAATTAATCAAAACTTGGCGCAACCTTTTTTCGTCAGCAAAAACTGCGTCTGGCAGCCCAGACACCTGCTCGTAATTAAAGGCAATTCCTTTTTGAGCCGATCGCATCTGGAACAAATCAACAATACTTTTAACAAAGCTGGGAAAATGCAGGTTTGCCGGTGAGAGTTCCATTTTACTAGCTTCGATTTTAGAAAGGTCTAAAACGTCATTAATTAGCATCAGGAGGTGGTTGGCGCACTGGTGAACGTTGTTGAGACTTTCCTGCTGATCTGCGGTTAAATTCTTATCTAGTTTTAACAATTGAATGTATCCTAAAATTCCGTTCAAAGGCGTCCGCAATTCGTGGCTCATGTTGGCGAGAAAGTCGCTTTTAGCCCGGCTGGCGGATTCGGCGGCTAATGCGGCTAATTGCAGGGCGGCTTCTGCAAGTTTTCGCTCGGCAATTTCGGTTTGTGCTTGTTCAAATAGCGTAGATTGCTGAATGGCGATCGCCAACTGCACCCCCAATTGTTTGAGGCACTCTGCCTCCAATTTGTGCCAGGGACGCGGGCCCGTGCAGTGGTGGGCAATTAACAGCCCCCACAAGTTTTTGCCTTGCAAAATCGGCACTACCAGATTCGCTTTCACATCCAACCGAGTCAACAAGCTCAAGTGGCAGTCGGTGAGGCCGGCATTGTAAACATTATCTATAGCTGTAATTCTGCCGTCTTGGTAAAGATTAACATAGGTTTCCCCAAAACAGGGGTCGTAAATTTCCATTCCGACAATTGGTTTGGTATTTGCGTCCACCGACTCGACAGCGATAAACCCGCTCCAATCCGGATTGAATTGGTAGATAACAGTGCGGTCTACTTGCAAAAAATGCCGCACTTCTTCGACTGTTTTGGTGAGAATTTCTTCTAAATTTAGAGAAGAGCGAATACGTTCCAGCATGGCTACTGCCAACTGTTCGCGTTTTAATTGCTGGCGCAAAGTGGCTTCTGATTCTTTGCGTTTTGTGATGTCTGTAATCACTGCAATTAACCCTATTGAATTGCCATTTATATCTTTAATACTGTCGGCTCGCACCAGAGCGGTAACAGCTTCGCCGAGCTTATTTTGCAGGGCAATTTCGCCGCACCAAGAGCGACCGTGGCGAAGGTTTTTATAGATTTGTTTGTAATTTTTAGGCCGGACGTAAAGCAGGGTGCTATCGCCGAGTTCGTTGAGTTCTTGCACCGTGTAGCCGTAACGCTGAATGAAGGCTTGATTGTGGTAAATAGACCGCCCTTTCAAGTCGGCGATCGCGATCGCGTCGCTGGTACTTTCGACGGCTTGAGTGACCCGCCACAAAGCTAATTCTGCTGCTTTGCGATCGCTGATATCCGTCATCGAACCCACCATCCGCAGTGGGTTTCCGGCTTCGTCCCACACTGCTTGGGCGCGGGCGAGCACCCACTTGTAGCCGCCGTCTTTGCACCGCAAGCGGTACTCGGCGGCGTAATTGGAGGTTTCGCGGTCGAGATAATTTTGAATTGCTGATTGCACTCGCAAGCGATCGTCTGGATGGATGCGATCGATCCATTCGCTGTTCCTGCGATCAATTTCGCCCTCTGCATAACCGATAATTTCGTGCCAGCGGGCCGACCGAAAAGCTTCATTTGTTTGAAGATTCAGATCCCAAATTCCGTCTTGATTACCTTTGAGAACTAACTGCCAGCGTTCTTCGCTTTTGCGCAATTTTTCTTCGGCTTGTTTGCGCTGAATCTGAGCGCCCAACTGAGTCGCTACCGCCTTCACCAACTCCACTATACGCCGTTCGATAATCGATCGGTCGCGCTTGCAGAATACTAAAACTGCCAGCACCTTTGATGTAGCGCGAATTGGCACTCCGAAACAACCTTTGAGTCCCACTGCGGACGCCATTTGCGATCGAGCAAAAAGATAATTATTGGCTATAGAAATATCTTCAATCCACTCTACATTTCGGGTTGACCAAATCCGTCCCGGTACTCCCACTCCGGCGGCGAATCTAATTTTTTTACTTTCGCGGCCGAACCTATCTAAATCGCGATCGGTAGCGTACCAAGTTTCGCTGTGTTCCAAAAAAGTACCGTTAGCAGTCGGTATCCAAGCTTCCGCAAAATTCCAGCCGATCGCATTGCACAGCAACTGCAGGATATCTGGGAGGGCGCTGTGAAAATCGGCTGACTTACTAATTGCTTGAGTTGCTGCCAGCAACAGCTTAATTTCATCTTCTGCTTGCTTGCTTTCTGTAATATCAGTTCCCGTGCCGAGAATTTGTTTTAACTTCCCGTCTGCTGTTTTCGCAAATACAGTATCTCGGCTCACAATCCAGCGCCAAGAACCATCCTTGTGCCTAATTCGGTATTCAATTTCAAATATATCCCCTTCGATTCCTGTTTCGACTTGCTGTAAATAATCAGGTATTTTGATTGCATCTTCCGGGTGGATTAAAGTTGACATCATCCACGGCCCGATTGCCTGAATCTCCTCTACTGTATAGCCGAGAATGTGGTATAGAGAAGCGTTTGCATAGATATTTTTTTGTTCTATTAAGTCGTAAACATACAACATATTAGGACTTGCCTCAGCAATTTGTTGAGTTAACCGCTGGCTGTCTCGCAGTGCTGCTTCTGTTTTTTTTCTTTGGGAAATATCGCGAACAATGCAAATGGTTTCCCCGTCGGGCAGGATTGTCAAGGAAACATCTATAGGGACTTTCGAGCCGTCGCGGCGGCATCCGACTGCTTCGGTGCTGTAACAACCTTTCTCCATTAAAGCTGGCACAATTTCTCGCTCAAATCTTTGCACTTCTGCACCTTCATAGAAGATTTTCCAACTTTTGCCTAAGATTTCTTCGAGAGAGTCGTAACCGTAGATTTTTAGTCGGGCTGCGTTGCAATAAATCACCTCTCCGCCGGCATCGATTATGGCTATACCTTCGGAAGCGGCTGCCATTGCTGCTGCTTGCCTCTGGAGTGCGGACTCGGATCGTTTGCGTTGAGTGATGTCGCGGACGATCGCGATAATTTCGTCATCGGGGCAGAAAACAATTCTCGCTTCAAAATCGTAAAGTTCACCATTAACTGGCATTTGATATTCTACAACTTGAATTTCTGCCGTGTCGATCGCTTGTTGACTGCCAGATAAGATTTTTTCCACAAAAGCAGCCGGCAATATGTCTTGTGCTTTTTTGCCAATTACTCTTTTTTGATCTAGGATATTCTGGAAATCTTTTGCTGGTTTGAAGTCTACCAAAGTGCCATCTGCCAGACACCGAAATATCATGTCTGGTATCGCATTTAAAAGAGCGCGATTGGTGGCTTCACTCTTCCGCAATTCAGCTTCAGCTTGCTTGTTCAATGTAACGTCGCGAGCAACTGCATAAATCAAACCTTCTTCTGCAAACGGCGAGGCCGTCCACGACAGCCATTTATAATTGCCATCTCGGCAAAGATAGCGGAGTTTTACGTTGACAATTGAACTGCCGTTTTTGAGGTATTCTAATTGGTTTAAACAGGTTTTTCGGTCTTCTGGATGTACTAATTCGACCAAAGGTTGGGCTAATATTTCATCGCTGCTGTAACCTAATACATTAGACCAAGCCGGGTTTAAGCGTTTGAAATAGCCGTCAAAACCTGCAATGCAAAGTAAATCGAGCGAGATATTAAAAAATCTATCGCGATCTTGCTGGGTTTGTTTTAATTCGGTGATATCCATCACCAAACCGTCCCAAACTATATCGCCGTTGGCTTGCTTTTCTGGCTTCGAGGCACCTTGCAGCCACTTCACTTTGCCCTGGATAATTTGCCGCCACTGGTGCTGCCAAGGTTGCAGAGTCGTTGCTGAATTTTTTATCGATTTTTCAAATCCTGTGAGGTCATCTGGATGAATTGTTTCATAAGCAAAATTTTTCTTGCTTTCTATATCTTTCGCTTCTAATTGGTAAAGATTCTTGCTGCCAGAAGAAACGTAAGTAAAATACTTTCTACCTCCCGGCTCGACGCGGAATTGATAAATCATTCCCGGCACGTTGGCTGCCATTTTTTGAAATCTAGTTTCGCTCTCTTTCAAAGCTAATTGTTGCCGTTTGTACTCGGTGACATCTCGAATTGTCCCGACTAACATTTTACTGCTGTCAGTGGCTTGAAATACACTTTTCTTAATCGAAATAATGCGTTTTCCCCCGGCACAATCTGTAAATTTTTCTTCCGTTTCTTCAGCAATGCCAGTTCTGAATACCTCTTCGTCTTTTTGCCAAAATCTTTGCGCTTTTGCTGGTGACAAAAATTCGTATCCCGACTTGCCAATCAGTTCTTGTCGCGGTTTTCCCATTAACTCGCAGAAAGCGTCGTTTAATACGAGCCAGCGATGCTGCTCGTCTTTGACAAAAATTGGGTCGGGACTAGCATTAATCGTGTGCTTGAAAAATTCTTCTGATGTTTTTAATTTGTGTTCGTAATGGTAGCGATCGCTAACGTCCAAGATTACTTTAATCATCCGCTCGATCGAGCCGTCCAGGCGGCGAATACAGCGCAGCGAAACTCGAGTGTAAACTATTTCTCCGTCTTTTTTGCGCCACCTTTGGTCTAAAACATAGCCTTCGCTCTCCCCTGCCAAAATTTTATTTAACTGTTCTAAACTGGCCGGCAAGTCATCAGGAAAAACCCACTGATCCCACTTTCCGTGCAAAAGTTCTTTGCGCTCGTATCCCAGCAAATCGCACAAAGCATCGTTAACTTCCAACCACTCGCAGTTTTCGGCTTGTGATGGGGAAATTGGAGGGGCAATAATGGCAATTCCGACGAGGGAATTCTCGACAACTGAGCGATATTTTTCTTCGCTTGTGCGCAAAGCTTCTTGGTTGTGCTGCCGCTCGACTGCGTAGCGGAGCGATCGCATTAACACTTCGCTGTCGATTTTTCGCTTGACTAGATAATCCTGAGCTCCTACTTGGATTGACTGCAGGGCGAGTTCTTCATCGTTGCGGCCCGTCAGTACAACTATCGGAGTATTTAGGCTGTATTCTTGTATTTTGACAATTGTACTTAAGTCTTGGCTGTCGGGCAGCGAAAGGTCTAGTAAAATCACATCAAAATGTTCGTCGCTCAAAAGTTGCTGCGCTTTGCTGAGACGGTCAGTACAGCGTACTGACAGTTTATGGGGTTCGGCTCGACTGACATTTTTTTCTAATAATAGTTCTTCGATCAAATCGGCTTCGGCTTGATTATCTTCTACAAGGAGAACTTTAAAGCCGTTTCGCTTTACGGTTGGGCTCAAAACTGATATCATATACCTTGCTATTTGTCATAAGGCAGTCGAGTTAGGTATTATAGCATATAAATAATTGAATCCCCCAAAATACCGCAGAAAAAAGTTAAAAGTCTCGGGTTTAACAACTACAATGCACTCTCTGCGACTGTGTTTTTGCTCTAAGTAGGTTAACCCAATTCGGAAATAAAACTTTTACGGTTTTGAGAAGCTCCGTTGCTTGAGAAAACAAAGGTGCTGGGCGTTGTGTTTTTTTGGCGATCGCCCCTTTGAGTAGATTTTAGATTTACTCCACAGATGAATGTGGCAGCTTGAACTAGGGTTCAAAATTTTGGTCGGCCCGCGACTCCTGTCGGAAAGCAAGTATCGGTTTTTGGGCGGGGTCTACCGAAAACCCGATCGCAACCCATTCTTTGTTGCCCTTGAGTTCCGCTACCAACACCATCCGAGCCATATCCCCGCACGACGACTGCGCGCTCAGCGCCAAAAAAGCGGTGGGAACTATCTTCGCTATTCATATTTTTAGCACTTCTTTTATGATAGCTCACAGAAACTCCTTAGTACGATTTCTTTACTTTTTGCAATCAAATAAAATTTATCCACAGCTCTTGCTATTTACCCAAAAAGTGATACTCTTTAAATAGAGGAGAACAAAAGTCTGCTGGAGACAGCATCGGAAAAAATTAGATGTTTTTCGCAATAAAACAAGATTTAAAAACCTCCAGTAATTTAGTGAGTGTTTAAATATCTAACTGCTCTGAAGTAGAGAGGAAAAAAGCCATGCTAGAAAAATTAGCAATTCCCGAAAAACAAGTTTTAATTTCCAAAGAAAAATCTTTAGTATTGTGGTTTGATGAAGTGGGTCTCGCCGACATCCCATTAGTAGGCGGGAAAAATGCTTCTTTAGGCGAAATGATTCAGCAGTTAACCGCGCAAGGAGTCAGAGTTCCCAGCGGATTTGCAACTACAGCATACGCTTACCGCTACTTCATCCAGTCGGCGGGTTTAGAAGCTAAATTGCGCGAAATATTTGCTGATTTAGACGTAGAAGATCTGCACAACCTGCGACAAAAAGGCAAGCAAGCGCGGGCACTAATTCTCGATACACCGTTTCCGCGAGAACTACAAGCGGCGATCGCAGATGCTTACGAGAAATTGTGCGATCGCTACGGCGACAGTACAGACGTAGCAGTGCGTTCCTCCGCCACCGCCGAAGACTTACCAGACGCCAGTTTCGCGGGACAGCAAGAAACCTACCTCAACGTCCAAGCTTGCGCTGGCGTCCTCGAATGCTGTCACAAATGCTTTGCTTCCATATTCACCGATCGCGCGATTTCCTACCGCCAACAGCGGGGATTCGACCACTTTGAAGTCGCGCTATCAGTCGGCGTCCAAAAAATGGTGCGATCGGACTTAGCATCCTCCGGCGTCATGTTCAGCATCGACACCGAAACCGGATTCAAAAACGCCGTATTAGTCACCGCCGCCTACGGATTAGGCGAAAACGTCGTCCAAGGCACCGTCAACCCCGACGAATACTTCGTTTTTAAACCAACATTAAAACAAGGTTTTCGCCCGATTTTAGACAAACGCCTCGGCAGCAAAACCCTCAAAATGGTCTACGATATCGGCGGTTCTAAATATACCAAAAATGTCTCCGTGATAGCAGCAGAAAAGAATAAATTTGCCATACAAGATGATGAAATTCTGCAACTAGCACAATGGGCCGCAGTCATCGAAGAACACTACTCTAAAGTGCGCGGAACTTATACCCCGATGGACATTGAGTGGGCAAAAGACGGCAATACTGGCGAATTGTTTATCGTCCAAGCGCGACCCGAAACAGTACAATCTCAAAAGTCTGCTAAAGTTTTGCGAAACTACAAATTGCAAGGTACCAGTACAGTTTTAGCAAAAGGACGCGCCGTTGGCGAATCAATCGGACAAGGCAAAGCCCGCGTGATTTTAGACGTTCACAGAATCGCTGAATTTCAATCAGGAGAAGTTTTAGTTACCAACAAAACCGACCCGGATTGGGAACCGATTATGAAAAAAGCTAGCGCGATCGTCACCAATTCGGGCGGCCGCACTTGTCACGCCGCGATTATCGCCCGAGAAATGGGAATTCCCGCCATTGTCGGCACCGGCGAGGCAACCCAAATCTTGCAAAACGGGCAAGAAATCACGGTTTCTTGTTCGGAAGGAGACGAAGGCAAAGTTTATGCCGGTTTGCTTCCTTTTGAAATTCAAGAAACTGCGATCGAGAATTTACCCCGCACCCGGACTCAAATTTTAATGAATGTCGGGAATCCAGAAGAAGCCTTTGGTTTATCAGCAATTCCCTGCGACGGCGTAGGGTTGGCGCGGCTGGAATTCATCATTGCCAATCACATTAAAGCACACCCGCTGGCACTGATTCACTTTGACGAATTGGCAGATCTATCGGTCAAGGAAGAGATTGCAGAACTGACAGCACTTTACCCGCACAAACCTGATTTTTTCACCGACAAACTAGCCCACGGAATTGCCACAATTGCCGCCGCATTTTATCCAAATCCAGTCATCGTGCGGATGAGCGATTTCAAGAGCAACGAATACGCTAATCTTTTGGGAGGGCGGCAGTTTGAACCCAAGGAAGAAAACCCGATGATCGGGTGGCGCGGCGCTTCTCGCTATTACGACCCGAATTACCGCGAAGCTTACGCTTTGGAATGCAAAGCCCTGAAGCGAGTTCGCGACGAAATGGGCTTGACAAATGTGATTCCGATGATTCCATTTTGCCGCACGCCGGATGAAGGGCGAAAAGTGTTGGCCGAGATGGCAAAACACGGTTTAGTCAAGGGCGAGAACGGCTTGCAAGTGTACGTGATGTGCGAATTGCCTAGCAATGTGATATTTGCTGACGAATTCGCGCAAGTTTTTGACGGATTCTCGATCGGCTCTAACGATCTAACTCAGCTAACATTAGGATTAGACCGGGATTCTGCTTTAGTCGCACACATCTTTGACGAACGGAATGAAGCTGTCAAGCGAATGGTAGCAATTGCCATTAAAGCCGCCAAGAAGTACGATCGCAAGATTGGGATTTGCGGTCAAGCGCCCAGCGATTATCCTGAGTTTGCTCGCTTCTTGGTTGAGTTGGGAATTGATTCGATTAGTTTGAATCCCGATTCGGTTTTGAAGACTTTGTTAGATGTTGCTAAGGTGGAAGGTGCGGGTTCGTTGATGGATTTAGCGGAGGATGTTGCTAAGGTTTAAGCGTTTTGCTTTTTGATAGAAACCGGGTTTCTCAAACAATAGCTGCGGCATTTTCTGGCTTCGTTGTTTTTGAACTCGACTCGGTTTCTCATGTCTAGTATGGCAAAATAACCGATCTCGCGTTTGTAGTGACGGCGGAACTCCGAGGGAGTTTTATGAGGACTGATCTCGTCACTACAAACCTATTTTAGTGCGGTAATTGAGCAGACATAATATCACACCATAGCTGCGTCTCTGGCTTGGTTGGGCCCTGGCGATGCGCTTTAGGAAGAAAGCGGCACCAACAACGATCGCCATCCTCACCCGCCAACTAACGGTTAAAACACGGGCGGCCTAGTTTGAGACTTGCTCGGGAACTTTTCTGATTTAAAACGGTCGTTTTGGAGATAATTTTCTGTTGCCGATCGCCTAAATTAAAACAAATATTCTCCACATAAGCTCTGAAAAAGTGCTAACTGCTCTCCTGATTATTTTCATAGGTTTAGTTCCGTCGCTGGTGTCTTTGTGGGTGATGCGCTCTGCCCAGAGCCAGGCCCGCGATAGAATTGCAGCCGCTAGGCTGGCGGTAGCGAATAGACGCCTGCGAACTCAACTACCAACGGGCGATCGCACCTACATAGAAGGTCTCGGTTATCCGATCGGGGATATCACTTGCGAGTACAACGCCCGCTCTAATTACATTCGCTGCGCTGTCAATCCTTCTGGGCCCTGTCAAGATTGTCGGTACTACCAAGCCAAAACTCTTGACGTTAGGGGTGAAAAGATATAGCTTATATTGGGGCTTCTAGGTACGCCTATTTGCGGATGTAATAATCCATGAGTTAATATGTACTTAGGTATAAGGATTCTGATAGGAGCTTATTCTGGATGAGTCTCGCTAAAACTCAGCAATTAAAACCCAATCAAGCAGTATTGCTCGGTTAAAGTTGCCATAACTGGCGCATGGCGATCGGTGTTTTTCTAGTTGAGGACTTGCGCTCAGAAACCAGGTTTAGACCGTAAATCTTGGTTGCGCCGCGAGAAATTTAGGAATAAATCTGGTTTCTAGTCTCCTGGGCCTAACTCCTGCAGTTAAAAAAATTAGCGAATAAAAATCGCAAGCAGCTCTTGTACAGATCGCAGTCGAAGTAGACGCGCAAATCTGCAAGCCGATTTCTCCAAGAGATCGTGAAAAATTCTGCACCAACGATTGTCACGAGCAATTACCTTAAATATAAACCCGCTCGCAGACTCTAAGTTGACAGTTTGAGAAGTTGGTTGTGGGCGGGACTAATCTGTTTTTGCGATCGCAGCAAAGCAGTCTCAAACCAGAATTGTGGTCTCCCGACTGCAAGTCATGAATTTTTAAGACGCCTCGTCTATATAGGGTATGTATATTTTAATTTAATCGCACGCCTTGGGCACTGCCGACCTAATTATGTCACGCCCAGCAGTTCGTAATTAATGTCTGGTTGCCCGATGCAAACAGGGCTTGCACACCAAAACCGCATAAACCGGGTTTTTTACCGGAAGCGAGGGCTGCCACGAAGTCTTTGCGTCCATAAAACCAGGTTTGTGTGTCCATAAGTGGTGAAATTTCTCTCAAAATAAAGTGCATTAGACGATGACAGAAAACCTCATGAAGTAAATTTTTTAGGACTTACGCATTCCGATGCCTAGAAATCGGTTTTTTTACCGAATCTGCGGGCGGAAACGAAATCTTTTGTTAAAAAACCAGGTTTCGGATTCCCTAGTAAGTCCTTTTTTTGATAAGTCCTGTTATTGTCTACTGCGGGATATAAATATCTGCATTTAACAGATACACTCCCTAACAGAAAACCGCAAACAAAATATCATTCGCTAGATAGATTATTGGAAATTAAACTTCCAATCCTCAGCGCTTGCGTAGGCGATATTTGTAATGCTATCAAATAGCAAGATAGCACCGCTTTGCGATGAATAAAATCCGCCTGTTGCTCTCAATTGCAGTCAAGCAGGAGAACATCTAACTCTGCAATTAAACCTTTTCAAGAGGTGATAACTATCATCTTGAAGTGGGCATCTTACATACAATACATAAGGTCATTCTACCATGCCAAGCATCTACCAAAACCAAATCTTTTACCACAAAAATGCAGGAAAATTCACGGCAAATATTGCTGGAGAAATTTTCCGAAAAACAGCAAGTTATACTCAGCAAAAAACAATAAAACCAGCAAAAACAGAGGAGTGTTTCCTGTCTGAAAAAACCAGTAGCCGCGCGGGAATTCGGCAACCCCACAGAGAATTTTTGCTTTTGACGGAATCGGTGGACGCCCGGACTGTAAAAAATGTACTGTTCGTCGATTCGAGAGTAGAGAACTGCGATAGCTTGGCAAGGGGAGCAACAGCGGGTACACAGGTATTTGTACTCGACTCGACGCGGGATGGAGTCGAGCAAATTACTAGAATTCTGGCTAATTGCAGCGATTTAGACAGCATTCAGATCGTTTCTCACGGTCGAGAAGCGGGGGTGCAACTAGGGTCGATCGAACTTTGCAGCGACAACTTAGAAACCTACAGCCCATTGTTGCAACAGTGGGGAAAAACCCTCAGCGACAGAGGAGATATCTTGTTATTCGGGTGCAGCGTCGCAGCAGGGGAAAGCGGCGCGGCCTTCGTGCGGAGGCTGAGCTTGATTGCCGGTGCAGACATTGCAGCGAACGAAGGCTTGACGGGGAGTGCCGCACTCGGCGGCGACTGGGAATTAAAATTCGCCACAGGGCAAATCAACGCGAGTATCGCCATTGAAAAAGAAGTGCGGGAGGCATACAGTTACGTCCTCAGCATATTAGTTAACGAGACTTTCAAGAACTCGACAGTTAGGGGGCCTTGGATTTACGGGGGAAAAGACGGTGCGCTGTTCGATCCGGGCGGGCCTCCAGCAGCGAATCAACCTATCCCCGGCATTACCGGAGGCACAGTATCCGGCGTACTTCCGGCTTTGGGCGGGGATAGTACGGGCAATGGCGCTCTGCGATTAACTCCAGCAACAAACCTTCGGGAAGCCTTCGTCATCTACAACAACCCCATTTCTTCAACCGACGGTCTCAGAATCCAGTTTGATTTTTATTCCTACGGTTCAAGCCAGCAATCTCCCGCTCCTGCAGGCTCATCTATCGATCCTCAGCCAGCAGACGGCCTGGGTTTCTTCTTCATTGACGGCACTGCCAGCCCAACTAGGACTGGGGGTTTTGGCGGTTCTCTGGGCTACGCTCAACGAACGGGTGTACCCGGTATTCAAGGAGGTTATTTAGGCATTGGATTTGACGAGTTTGGCAATTTTTCAACATCCACAGAAGGGCGATCCGGCCCCAATCCGCGTCCGATTCCCGGCTCCTCTATTGGTTCTTTCAGACCTGATTCAGTAACTCTCAGAGGCAATGAAGCAGACGGTTATCAGTTTTTAACAAATGCGATCGTTCCCTTCGGCATCGATAACATTCCTACGAGCATTAACTTTATCGGCCCTCCCGGCAGCAGTTTTAACTTCAGCAATACGTTCACGAGCGATCGCGATTTAGCCAAAAGATCCGTTCAAATTACGCTGAATCCATCTAACGATCCAGATAATCCCTCTCGCCTCACCGTAGCCTTCGATGAAGAATTCGACGGCATCTACGAAACGACAGCGATCGACATCCCCAACTTGGCAACCATAAACGGTCCAGTACCGCCAATTTTCAAGTTTGGTTTTGGCAGTTCGACAGGAAGCGCCAACAACGCTCACGAACTTCAAAACCTGGTAGTAGAAACTATCAATCCTCCCAGTATCTCGGCCGACGTTGCCACTATCAAGACCGGCCCGCAGTTCGTCAAGCCCGGGGGCAGCATTACCTACACGATTACTACTGTCAACAGGGGGCCAGCGCCCGCTAGAAACGTCCTGATTCAAGACGAAATACCGTCAGAAATGCTGCTTCCGGGAGGATTGCCACCGGTTCTCACTGCCTCCAACAACGGCACTTACGTGAACCAAACCAAGGCCGTCACCTGGCCGTTAATTCCCGTTCTCAATGCCGGCGAGACTCTCACTTACACCCTGACAATTAATCTGTCGCCCGGTTTAACCAGCGGTAGCAGTTTTGCCAACGTTGCATTCAGCACTAGCTCGACTTTCGACCCAGACCTCAGCAACAACAGCGGTGTGCTTCCGCCGGGACAAGTCGAGGGGCCAGGTGTAGTCTCTACTACAGTTGTCGATACAGTAGCGGATTTAGTAACTACCAAAAGCGGGCCTTTGACTACCTCGGCCGGGTCAAGCGTCACCTACACGCTGACCACGACTAACAGGGGGCCAGACCCCGCTGCCAACGTGACTGTCACTGACAGCATTGTTCCGGGTTTGACAGGAGTCAGCGTATCGGACGGCGGCACTTACGACCCAGTTTCGGGCATTGTCACCTTCCCAGCACTGACGGCGCTGGCAAATGCGGCTGCTGCGACCCGCACTATCAGTTTCATTGCCCCAGCCACCCTAAGTTCCATCAGCAACACTGCCCGCAGTAGCGCCGCGACTGTCGATCCGATCGCCACTAACAACAACGGTTCGGCAACCAACAAAGACGGCACTCCCACTAACTCTAGCGTTACCACAAGTATTGGGCCCAACGCCGATCTTGCAACCACCAAAACCGGATCTACCAGTGCTACCCCCGGTAGTTCCGTCAGCTACACGATCGCCACAGTCAACTTAGGCCCGAGTCCGGCAGAAGCTGTAACCATCACTGACAGCATAGTTCCCGGGCTAACCGGAGTCACGGCATCTAACGGCGGCGTTTACGATCCAGCGACGGGCATTGTCACCTTCGCGCCCGTGGCAATTGCCAACGCGGAGACAGTCACCCGGACGATCGGCTTCACAGTACCGCCCACCCTAACTTCCGTCAGCAACACGGCCAGAAGTAGCTCGATCACTCCCGACTCCACTCCGGCCAACAACAACGGTACAAACCCCAACGCCACCGTCACCACCACCGTCAGTCCCAGGGCCGACGTTGTTACCCAAAAAACGGCTCCGGCCGCCATCAACGCGGGCGGGACTCTCACTTATACAATTACTACTACCAACAACGGCCCGAGTCCAGCGGCCAACGTAGTCATCACCGACAGCTTGATTCCCGGCTTAACTGGAGTCACCGTGTCCGACGGCGGCACCTACAACCCGACCACAGGGGCGATCGAGTTCCCAGCGATCGCGAATTTAGCCAGCGGCAGCAGCGTCACCCGCAGCCTGATCTTTGTACCGCCGCCTACCCTGACGAGCATCACCAACATTGTATCGAGCCGATCGGACACTGCTGACCCGGACTTGACGAACAACAACGGCTCGACAGTCGCAGCGCCCGGTCAGCCTGGGGGTCGAGTCACTACCTCGATCGGTGCTGTGGCCGATGTTGTCACCCAAAAAACAGCTCCGGCCAGCATCGACGCGGGCGGGACTCTCACTTATACAATTACTACTACCAACAACGGCCCGAGTCCAGCGGCCAACGTAGTCATCACCGACAGCTTGATTCCCGGCTTAACTGGAGTCACCGTGTCCGACGGCGGCACCTACAACCCGACCACAGGGGCGATCGAGTTCCCAGCGATCGCGAATTTAGCCAGCGGCAGCAGCGTCACCCGCAGCCTGATCTTTGTACCGCCGACTACCCTGACGAGCATCACCAACATTGTATCGAGCCGATCGGACACTGCTGACCCGGACTTGACGAACAACAACGGCTCGACAGTCGCAGCGCCCGGTCAGCCTGGGGGTCGAGTCACTACCTCGATCGGTGCTGCCCGCGCCGACCTGGTTACGTCCAAGACCGGTCTCACATCTGCTCCTGCCGGCAGTTCTGTCACTTATACTATAACTACCGCAAACAACGGACCGAATGCTGCTGAAAACGTAGTGATTACAGACAGCATCATTCCCGGTTTAACGGGAGTCAGCGCATCCGATAACGGCACTTACGACCCAGTGACAGGGGTTGTCACCTTCCCAACAATTCCCAGCTTGACTAGCGGCAGCAACACCAACCGCGAGGTAACAGTAGTCGTTCCAGCGACGGGCACCATTAGCAATACTTCCCAGAGCCGATCGACCACTTTTGACCCCGAACCCAGCAATAACAACGGTTCCGAACCCAGAGCCACTGTCACCACCGCCATTTTACTCGGGCAGCCCACACCCCCCAACCAAATTCCATCAGCCTACAGCAGCAATGCTGGGCTAACACCCAACAGCGCGGTCAAAATCAGCGGACTCGGAGGCACAGACTCAGACGGCACAGTGGTTGCCTTCACCATCAACACCCTGCCACCGGCAAATCAAGGCGTCCTGTTCTTGGGCGACCCCGCAACCGGGGGAGTAGCCGTCACGCCCGATCTAACCCTGACAGCCGAGCAAATCACGCAGTTATTCTTCCAATCGGCAGACAATTTTACAGGGGCTAACTTTACCTACAGCAGCAGGGACAATCTCGGTGACAGCAGTCCTGCTGCTGTAGTTTCTCTGGTGTCGGTGGCGTTCAACGACCCGCCGATACCGACAAATATCAGCAAGACGCTACCGCCAAACAGCACCTTAAACATCACAGGACTGACGACCACAGACCCCGACGACTCGATCGAATTCTTCACCATCAACACCCTGCCGCCGGCAAATCAAGGCGTCCTGTTCTTGGGCGACCCCAGCCTGGGAATCCGGGTGACACCCAATCAAAGACTGAACACAACTCAAATCAGCCAGTTATTCTTTCAAGCAACCAGCGAATTCGCAGCCGCCAACTTTACCTACAGCGCCACAGACAGCCGCGGCGCCATCAGTCCAGCCCCCGCTACAGCCTCCCTGCTAGCACTATTACCTCCCGCCGACCAGCCGCCCGTCGCCAACAACTCCAGCGTCGCTTTGTTGCCGGGAACAAGCGCGAACATCCCCGGACTCGGAGGAACCGACCCCGACGGGACGGTGGTTTCTTTTACCGTAAACACCTTGCCGCCGGCCAATGAAAGCACGCTGTTCTTGGGCGACCCCAGCCAGGGAGTGCGGGTCACTGCAGGTCAAGTCCTGACACCCGAGGAAATTACCCAGTTGTTCTTCCAGGCGTCCGACAATTTCACAGGGGCAAACTTCACATACAGCGCTACAGACAACCTCGGTGCCACGAGTGTGGCAGTTGCCACTGTCTCTGTCATTCCCCTTAACGAACCGACACCGACACCGACTCCAACACCCGCACCGACTCCAACACCGGAACCCGTACCAATACCGACTCCAACACCCGCACCGACTCCAACACCGGAACCCGTACCAATACCGACTCCAACACCGGAACCCGCACCGACTCCAACACCGGAACCCGCGCCGACTCCAACACCGGAACCCGCGCCGACTCCAACACCGGAACCCGCGCCGACTCCAACACCCGCGCCGGCACCGGAACCGATACCGACGCCAACACCGGAACCGATACCGACTCCGACACCGGAACCGATACCGACTCCGACTCCAACACCGGAACCCGCGCCGACACCGACGCCTATTTTCGGTCGAGTTCCCGAACCGGATACCGGTTGCGGTTGCGACCCCTTGCCCCTGCTGCCGACGATCGCATTTATCCAACCCCAGCCTTCGCAAATACTTAACTTCGACTCAAACGCCGGACAACTCACCGACATCCAAAACGCGATTCTAGGCACTCCCGGAAACGATTCCTTAACAGGGAACGATGCTAGCGAACTGTTTGTCTCCTTTCGCGGCGACGACACAGTTTTAGGTGAAGGCGGCGCCGATATCGTCTTCGGCGACCAACAGCGAGACTTCATCGCTGCCGGTAGGGGCAACGACATCGTTTACGCGGGCAAAGACACCGATGTGGTGTTTGGCGGCAAAGAAGACGATCGCATTTTTGGCGATCGCAATTCCGACACATTGTACGGCGATCGCAATTCCGACACGATCGTCGGCGACAACGGCAACAACATCGACTTGACCGGTAACAGCGGCGACCTGATTTTCGGCGGTTCTTCAGGGGACGCCATTGCTGGCAATCAAGGCAGCGACACCGTTTACGCGGGCAAAGGCCCCGACATCGCGACAGGGGGCAAAGAAGAGGACTTGATTTGGGGCGACAAGAACCCGGACACCCTCTACGGCGACAGCGGAGACGACTCTCTGTTCGGCGGCGTCCTCAACTCCCAGGACAGCGACCCCGACGGACGAGATTTGCTGTTTGGAGGCGAGGGCAACGACTTACTTAACGGTCAGGAACAAGACGATACCCTGCTGGGCGGCAACGGCCGGGATTTGGTGTTTGGAGGCAAAGGGGGCGATCGCATTTTCGGCGAAACTGACTCAGACACTCTCTACGGCAATCAAGGTTCGGACACGATACTCGGCGACTACGGCAATGCCGCTGGCAGCATAATTGCTACCGATGAAGGCGACTTAATTTTCGGCAACGACACCGGCGACATCATCGGCGGAGGTAGCGGTAACGACAGCATTTTTGCCGGCAAAGGTAACGACTTAGCCGTAGGCGGCAAAGATAACGACATGATTTGGGGCGAAATCGGTTCCGACACGATAGTCGGCGACGAGGGAGACGATTCGCTTTACGGCGGCTTGCAAAACCAGTTAGTGTCGGATGTTGACGGCCGCGACTTGCTATTTGGCGGAGATGGTAACGACTTTCAGGGCGGCGGTGAGAGTTCCGACTCTCTCAGCGGTGGTTTTGGCAATGATACTGTTCGCGGTGGCAAGGATGACGATTTCGCGCGCGGAGATGCCGGCGACGACTTGATTTACGGCGATGACGGCGGCGATATTTTGTGCGGCGATGAGGGCAACGATACCATTTTTGGCGATCGGGGGGAAAATGCTCTAGGCGCCGTGGGTGCAAACGGTCAGCAAGACTGCATCAGCGGCGGCAGCGGTGACGACCTTCTCTACGGCAATGAAGGCCAAGATACCCTCAACGGCGACGATGGTAACGACACTATTTACGGAGGGAAAGATAGCGACATTCTCAACGGAGGTGCAGGGAATGACTGGCTGTTTGGCGACGGGGGAGACGATACTTTAATTGGAGGTATTGGGAGCGATCGCTTTGTGTTAAATAGCAACAGCGGTATCGATACAGTGCTCAATTTTGAAGTAGGAACTGACAAGTTTGTCCTTGCCGACGGCTTGAGTTTCGACTCCTTGCGAATTAACTCCACCGCCAACGGCACCGTCCTGCAAGTTGCTACGACTGGTGAGATTTTGGCTCAGGTTTTTGGAGCTAACAATTCTCTGAATGCTGTGGATTTTCTGACTCTTGCTCGGTAAGAGCAGACTCATATTATGTCCCCTAAAATAACCATGATCTGGTTGTGATTGAGGTCTCAATTCCTCCGAAAACTCTCTCTGAATTCCTCACTCTCAACCTGATATTGTGGTTTTTTTTTTCTGGAACATAATCAGGAGTTACATTAAATCCGGTAGCATCGTCTGGCGTCAAATCCAGTCAACAGTCAACCGCAGATGGTGCAACCGGAGTCAATCTAATTAATCTGCGTTAATCTGCGTCGTTCTGCCTGTATCTGCGGTAAAAAAAGATAATTTATTAACTGCTGATGACAAGGAATTGACCCTAATTAACGCAGAGGTAAACAATAGATATCTAAATAATTCCGATGCTAACAGATTCGATCCTATATAGCTCTATGCAAACCAAAATTTACTGCTGTTCGTTCAAAAAATCTAATCCTAAAAAAATAGCTGCGATGCTTCCTGCTACACAAATTTCTCGGTTTGATATTTTTAACAAAACTTCGGCAATTGGCACTAAAACTACTTCAATGTCTTCTGTAATGTCCAATTGTATTTCGCTGGCAAGCTTGACATTTTTAGCAAAGTATAGGTAAATAGAATTGGTGTCTTTTACGGGGTTATCATATAAGGTTGCTAGTTCCAAAATTTCTTCAGCAACATATCCCGTTTCTTCGGCAAGTTCTCTGATCGCAGCAGATTGGCCGCTTTCTTCAGCAGGATTGAAAGCTCCGGCCGGCAGTTCCAGCAAAATCTCGCCTGCTCCATGTCTGTATTGGCGCACAAATACAAGTTCTTGCTGCTCTGTCGTGGCAAATACTAGGGCGATATTGGGTCGGACATGAACAAAAAAGTCGTCGATAATTTGTCCGCTTGGCAATTCTATTTCATCTTGTCTAACCTGACACCACTTGTTGTTAAGAACGAAGCGCGATCGCAATAATTTCCATTTAGTTAAATTTTTCATATCGCCATAATGCTAAACTTTCAGCGTCATCAGAAGGCACAATTTCCCCATCAATAATTTATTGGAAATCTAAAATTTCTCTCAGCCGCCATGCCATACAAAACGTTACTCCCAAGATTTTGGGAAGACTTACAAAAATTGACTGTTAATTCTCTAGCACCCGGATTGTTTGCGATCGAGTCGCTGAGTTTGAGTCTAGCAGTCGCCGCCGCAGTTGCAGCAGTGTCGGCAGCACAGCCACCAGCAAATGCTTCTACAGTCACAAGTTGGCAGTTCGATCCGGCGACGAATCAGTTAGAAATTACTCTCCCAGAGGGAACAACTCCCACATATTCTGTACTCAACCCGTCTCAGATTGCTGTGAATTTGCCCAATACTGAGATCGGAGTAGATGCAACTCAGCTATACCCGCAAGGCACAGTGCGTTCTGTGGGGGTGAGTCAACTTCAACCGGGAACGGCGAGAATTCTGGTGAATTTGGCTCCGGGAGCAGCTTTCAGGGCAGGGCAAGTTCAATTCCAAAGAATCGGAGTAGAAAATCGCTGGGTGTTGCGTCCTTCGATCGAACCTACTTCGAGTATGGAAACTCGGGAAACTCAACCCCAGCCTGCAATACAAGTACCGCAAAACCAGCCGCCGAGAGATCCCAACTCAACTGCTGCCACAGAGGTCGATCGAGCTGAGCCTCCTACTTCCCCGAATCCCGCTACAAATTCTTGGCAGCAGCCAACTCCAAACGACCAAATCCGGCCGATAACACTGCCTGTAGTCAATTTTCCCCTTAACGAACGCCGTGGGGTACAAGCTGCTGCTGTACCCGGCCTAGCTCCTCCAAGAACGGCGACTGCTGCACCCCAACAGCGGATGCTTATTTTTGGTGAACCACTTCCTCGGGGACGATAAAATGCCCGTTAGCAGGCTACAGTCAAGTTTAATGAAATTCTGCGAGTAGGGGTTGGGCCTCCCGCCAGCCCGAAAAATACAGCGCAAGATGCCCGACAGCTTATGAAATAAAGTAGGGACTTAGGCTTGGCCTAACTCCCCACCACATATCTGTACTTCACCTAACTTAAAACCGCTATATCGGCGATTTAGAAACTTTGACCTTCAGTGGTTGGAGCTATCGCACCCGGTTGGTTGAGGAACAGGTTTTTAGCCCCGTCGTTTTGGTAGATACAGTTAATTTCGGGTTGAGCTTCCAGGGGGCCGGTGAAGCCAAAGGTGTTCATGCGATTTTTGCACTCACGCACTTGGTTTTGGCTGATGAGTTTTCTTTGTTCCAGAATTGCCCAGTTATTGGTTCGCAGGACGCATCCGGGACGCATGCTCGGCTGCGAGATGTAGACGTTGAAGGGGTTGAGGGTGACGTAGAGCCGCATGTCTGTCACCATGGCGCTTGCTCCAAACTGCACGCAAAGTTCTGGGTTCGGGGCGCTGCGATCGATAAATTCGCGGGATGCTACGTTTTCTGGGCTAATGGTAGCGGTGGAGCTAAAAGCAATGCCTATCCCAATTCCCAGAATAAAGACGGCTGTTAAAATCCCAAGGGTGGCGGAATTCAGGAAAGAGGGTTTGCCAGACTGAGGTTGGCGGCGCGACGGTGCGCCAAATAAGCCGGAGTCTTCATCTCCCCAGGATGGGTCGCCGCTGAATCTATCGTCGTTGTAGGATTTAGGTTTGCGTTTCATATAAGGTTCCGTCAGTTCTGGAGACTCAACAGGTAGTAGTTTGTTATTTTTAACAGATCTGGCCTTTCTAATATTATGGCGCTAGGAAGGTTGTTGCTACAGGCCCAGGACAGCTCCTCTGGCTTTGGTGTGGGGTTCACAGCTCGCGATCGAGCAAGGGGCTGCCTTGTATGAATTTTCAGATTTCAATAAAATAACTGAAAGTGACATACTCTTGCACAGCCGAGGAATCCGGCTCAAGATTGTTGACAAATTTTAACATTTTACAAGTCAGGAGGTATAGATTAGTGTCTGTCGAAATTATTCAAAAGCCTTCCACAGTCCGCAAGCTTGCACCGCGCTACCGCGTGCTGCTGCACAATGATGATTTCAATCCTATGGAGTACGTGGTGCAGACTTTGATGGCTACGGTACCGAGTCTGACTCAGCCACAGGCTGTGAATATTATGATGGAAGCCCACACTAACGGGTTGGGACTGGTGATTGTTTGCGCTCTCGAACACGCTGAGTTTTACTCTGAAACGCTCAACAATCATGGATTGAGCAGCAGCATCGAACCTGATGATTAGAACCTGATGGTACTGCAAGGGATTCGCCCAGCGCGTTTCTGAGTGAAATAGCTCATACCCCGATCTAAAAAAGCCAAGGGTTAGGCCCTTGGCTTTTTGTTATATTTACTGCGGTAGAGATGGAAACTTGAAGAGGATAGGTTTTTCGGAACAGCAGGAAGTTGTTCGGAGCTAGGTGAGCTCTCGCGCCAATTTCAACTCTCCAATCTCAAATCTTTATCCGATGAAATTAATGAGCAAATTAATAACGTCCTCCTCCGCCTCCTCCTGCGCGACCAAATTTTCCAGGGCCGCCGCCCCGGTTGCCGCCCCGGCCGCCTTCATCTTCGCGGGGCTTAGCTTTGTTAACTTTGAGATCGCGACCCATCCACTCTGCTCCGTCGAGAGCACTAATGGCTGCATCTTCTTCTGCATCTGTTGACATTTCTACAAAACCGAAGCCGCGGGGGCGACTGGTTTCTCTGTCGGTAGGTAGATGTACTCGCTTAACAGTTCCGTATTCGGCGAAGACGGTGGTGATGTCTTCTTGGGTAACTTGGTAGGATAAGTTACCGACGTATATCGACATGAGGAATAACTCCAAAATTTAGACAGTGCGAAGATTTCAGTTTCGGAGAGTCCCCTGCCGATACAGAAGGGCAAGTTTTTAGACAATTCTGTAGCAATGAACAAAGCCTGCAACCGAATCTGATTCACACTTGGTACTTTAACATAGAATAGCGTGTTTTGAGTAGGTTTCAGGAGTGAATTAGGTAGTTCAAATTAAACTTAAAACTTTTGGGGTATTCAGAAAGCTGGTACCTCGATTTGATGTTTTGGCAAGGTGGAAGCGCGGAAAGTTGTGGTGCCGACTCTCACCGCAGGAAAGATACGTCTACCTTGCCAAAATTGGTACTCAAAGCTAGATTCAGGTTTTCCAGGGCTTTGACTAACCAAACCACGCCTTCTCGGGTACTGAATTCGTAGTGACCGAACAAAATTGCTAACCGCTTTTCTAGGTATGGCTTGACTTTGCCGCAAATTAGTACGATCTTCAGCAGCAAACCTGTGGTTTGAGTGGGGCCGAGGTTTGAGATCAGGTCGATGAAAACAAAGTGGTTGGGCCGCACAGGACTCTCTACTACTAGAAAGTTCAATAACTGGCTGCAAGTTCTGATCATTAAAAATTCGTTAAACTTCTGACCCTCGCTGTGAGGAAGGGTATTTTGTAGTTGCTTATACAATTTTTCATTAAATAGACGTTTTCCGTAGCGGTCGTCGCTGACAGAAGAAATCAGGTATTCGTACAAGTCGTCTTTAAAGGAGCCGTAGGACTGAGTTGTGCTGGCATTCGTCCTGAACCGGCTCGCTAGCTGTCTGTAGGTATCGGCTCCTTCTACTTTTCCCACAAATTGCTTGAGGGCAAAGAATAGTTCCGGGTCGCTCAACAGCGTCGGGTTTTTTATAGGCTGTATATTTCTGCCAAAAGAAATTGATGTTTCCCGACGTGCTATTTGGGCTTTCCTCACTTGATGAGCGACGTATTGCGAGAGGTTGACTTCAAATTGCTGCTGCTTTTGAGCTTGGATTTTTTTAATGATTTTCTGCTGTTCGTAGGTGCTGTCGTCACTGAGGAGGCAGTGTTTGTAGAGGTAAGGATAGCGAGGAATTAAGTTTCCCAGGGCAAGGCTAGCGGGGGTTTTGCTGTTGCTGCTGTCTTCATTGCTGTGAGTGATGACTTTGGCTAAGCGTTGGAGGGTGAGGTACTGTTCGCTTTCGGTAAATTGATTTACTAATTTGGGGATGGAAGGAGTCGCGCGCGATCGGCTGTATCCAAATAATATTTTCGGGGCTTCTTCAAACAGAGCGATCAATTCAGGGATGGCTGCTTGCTTGCTGGGGTATGTTTGCCAGCGGTTGATCAGGATGTGGCAGCAGCGGTTGAGGATGTACTTGAATTCTTGTTCGGCGTGTTTTGAGGCTGCTATTTTTTCGAGTGCGTCGGCGACGGAGCGATCGGGATATCCGGTGCCCTGGATAAACAAAGTGCGAAAACGGCTGATGAGTTCGGCCGGCGGCTCTACTTGTACCAACTCCAGCCAGTGGTTGTAAAGTAACTGTTCTTCTTCTTCGTGGCTTTGTCTGTTGTAGTCGTTCACTGTGGATTAACCCTCCGAGGCTGGGGCAGGAGCTTTCAACGCTATTAGCTTAATGAATTGGCAGTTCAAGGGCAACAATTGAGTCGTCAAGCGAGTTTTTCGCCGGATGAGGCTTAGGGATAGAAGCTGCTCGCAGCTTAAGCCGATCGATATTTTTTGCTTAGTTAAACTATTTACCAACACCAGCATGACATGAATTGTTGCTAATTAGCAAGGCCTAAAATCACCTCAGACTTTGTAAAGTATTCGTAAAGATTGTGGATGGGTACGGGAGGATTTCTTAGTTGGCTGACGATTTAATATTAGGATTGTTAAGGTCTATCCTGGTCGGCAGCCCCCAATCAGTTAAATGTGAGGTCTGGCGAGGTAGAATTAGCTGTGAAAATAATTATTTGAAATGTGAGTGCTGGTTATGGTTTGTAGCGTAAGTATCGCCCAACTTGCTGAAATTTTAACTGTACCTTTGCCTGCTGTCTCTGAAGGCGTTTTGACAGCTTTAGGGACAGGTATTGCCACAGATACGCGCACTCTTGAGGGGGGCGAAGTATTTTTGGCGCTGCGGGGAGGCAATTTTGACGGCCATCAATTTGTGGCAAAAGCTCGGGATTTGGGTGCGATTGCAGCGATTGTCGATCGACATTGGCAAGAGGAATTGCCTAATTTTCCGCTGTTGCGCGTTGACGATACTTTAAAAGCTTATCAGTCGATCGCCCGTTGGTGGCGCGACCAATTCAGTATACCTATAGTTGCTGTTACTGGTTCTGTAGGTAAAACTACTGTTAAAGAGTTAATTGCGGCGGTTTTGTCAACGAAGGGAAATGTTCTTAAAACTCAATATAACTACAACAATGAAATTGGCGTACCAAAAACTCTGTTGGAGCTTTCGCCGGCACACAATTATGCTGTGATTGAAATGGGAATGCGCGGCAGTGGCGAAATTGCGCTGCTGTCGCAAATGGCGCGTCCTACTGTGGCGGTAATTACTAATGTAGGAACGGCGCATATCGGGCGATTGGGTTCGGAAGAGGCGATCGCCCGAGCAAAGTGCGAACTGTTAGCCGAAATGCCTGCTGATAGCGTTGCTATTCTCAATCATGATTGTGACAGATTAATCGCAACTGCGGCCAAAGTTTGGCAGGGAAAAACTTTAACTTACGGTTTAGAAGGCGGGGATTTGTGCGGACAATTGCTTAACCATGATACCATGTTAGTAGAAGGTGTAGAATTGCCGCTGCCGCTGCCGGGACGGCACAATGCTGTAAATTATTTGGCAGCTTTGGCGGTAGGAAAAGTTTTAGGTATTGATTGGGAAGTTTTAAAGCAAGGTTTGTCTGTGCAGTTACCGGATGGACGGGCGCGCCGCTACGATTTGCCGCAGGATATTGTAATTTTGGATGAGACTTACAATGCTGGTTTGGAGTCGATGTTGGCGGCCCTGAGACTGTTAGCAGATACTCCTGGAAAGCGCCGGATTGCGGTGTTGGGGACGATGAAGGAATTGGGCGACAGGGCGATCGAATTTCACCGACAAGTGGGAAGGGCGGCGCGAGATTTGCATCTGGATGCTTTGTTTGTTTTTGCTGATTTTGAGGAAGCGGCGGCGATGGCTGCGGGTGCGGCGGGTTTGCCTCTTGTGGAGGTAGAAGATATTGCGAGGGAGAATTCCCACGAAGATTTAGCAAGGCATTTAATGGAGTTTGTCGGACCGGGCGATCTGATTTTATTTAAGGCTTCTCATTCGGTTGAGTTGAATCGAGTTGTTGAGAAATTTAGAGCTGATTTGGCGGGGGAATAGACAGAAACTCGGCGATTGAAATCGCTTCTTGTCAAACAAAGTCCGCCTGCACGGACTGAGGAGAAATAGGGGCGATCGATCTTAATTGATATACTAGCAACTTGCTCTGCTTCCGCAGCTACTTCGATCGCCACTCTCGCCCTTACCGACTTACTCCGGCAAGCATTCGCTTCAGCACTCGCTGCATCACCTGAAGTTCTCGATCGTCCAGGTGACAGCCAAAGTATTCTGCAATTCCCTCAGCATAAACCGTCCACATTTGCTGTTGGATTGCCAATCATGCCTCAGTCAGCACGGCATAGGTGCCCCGCCGATCGCTCGGACAGGGTTCTCGATATAGCAGTCCGGCTTTTTCCAGGCGATCGGGATTTATTGTAGTGAAATTCGATTTTCTTTAAAGGGCGATCGCAGCTATCCTTCTTGTGGGTTTTTCAAGCGCGTTCTCAGGCGTTGCAGCACATCCATCCGCTCGTGATAAATAGCAACAACCACCATCAGACTTCCCGATCTCATGATGCCAAAAATATAATGGTGCTGACATCGGGTTACGCGCAAACGGGGATGAATGTTTTTCAGATCCCGATAGAAGCCCTGGCTACCCGCAAGGTTTTCAGCACAGGTTTCCAGCGCAGCAACGTAATCTCGCGCCTGGGCTATGCCGTAATTGTTAACGGTGTACTCGATAATATCTGCTAAATCCTCTTCTGCGTAGGAGGTGAGTTCGTAGGATGGCATTACACTTTTCCCATCGCCGCCAGCTTCTCTTCCAAAACCTGGCTGAATGTCTTAGCCGATACTTCGCCGCGTTCGGCTTCCGCTATGCGCTCCCTCAGCAGTTCTTTGAGTTCCTGCCAAGCCTGTTCTTCCTCTCGATCGTTAGAAGGAAACAGCCTTTCGAGTACAAACTCTTTAATAGATTTGCCCAGCACAGCCGCCATTGCCTTAATTTGCTGGTGCTGTTCGTCTGTTACATCGATCGTTATCCTGCTCATAACGCCACATTGACGGAGTACCTTTCTAAGATATCCTAAAATGTAAAAAATTACAATTGTGATTTTTAGACTCTTCCTGGTGTCCCCAATGCGATCGAGCAGCTTAACTGGCAATTGTTATCATAAGTTTATGGATCGAGAGGTTATCTAATGGTAGAAACCACCATCCTAGAAAGTCTAGTCAAGTTGCCAGATTCTCTGAAACAGGAAGTGCTGCACTATATAGAATTCTTAGTTTTAGTCAGCCGCAACGAAGTGTTGGATGCTTATGTTGTTCGTGGATTTTCGACACAGATCGTGTTTCTCTGGTGTTGCAGGGTAATCCCAAAGTAATCGCGCAACTAGGAAAAGCCTCTGCACAGACTTTGGTATCATACTGCAAATGTGATATAGTTACTAGATATCTCCGGAAATTCGCTCTCAGCCCAGACAGGGCAAGGGTTGAAGGTATTCTTTCGGGGATGTCTACTAGCTATGCGGAACTTACGAGTTGTCTTTGATTCGCCGTATAGGTATTTTGTCAGCTACTACCTGAATACTTACCAAAGAACTTTCCCAAAGCTTATGTATATCTATATTACACAGCAGTGCCAGGATAACGCTGAAAAGTATTATATTAAACCTAAAATCACTGAACTTTATGATAACTCCGAAGTGTTAGATCTCTTCGATCCAATTTATCCTTACTGGAAGCGAAGAATAGGGAAATACAGGTTATTAGCAAAGATCGAAGAGGTAGATAATGAGAAGATTCTCTGCTTACTAAATATTCTGGAGCGAAAAAGTCAAGAGTATGAAGAATTTACAGACAAAAATAAACGTCAAAAATTTGGTCAAGACAAGTTAGAGCCATTACTGAATGATGATGAGATTAAGGAATGGCTAAATAAACAAAAAGAATCGGTTTGTCAACAGCCAAACAAACGCGAGCCTCTTCCAAACGATCTGTTAGTCTGGCTAGAGCTACCTAGCTGGAGTAAAGACTCTCAAGACTTGGTGATTTACGAAAGCGGACAATGGTTGAAAAAGTGCGGACAAGAGAAAATCAAAGACCGACGGGAAACTTTCAAAAATATTATTCTCGAGATTATTAGTCAAAATGATGTGGAAGATGAAAGCACAAGTTGCTCTCGTGTAAAGTTATATAGCAACAGGGAAGGGTTATCGATTTTGTTTAGTAGGATCGAAACTATTGCTACTGAAGATACGTCCTCTAGAAAAATTTTATTTTTGCTTGCTCCTTTTCTTGAAAAACCATCGGATGACCCTATAAGAGAAGTAGTAGAGGCGATCGATCTTCCCGACTTTGGTGAAAATGTTAATAATCTTCCGGCTCAATTGAGTATGGATGAGCTAACTTGCCTAGCACGACGTTCTTATCCAGCATACCTACTATTAGATTTTGAAAGTTGGCTAGCTATTGAAAAAGATGACGAATCAAATCTAGCTCTCTCAGTGGAAGAAGAACAAATTTTAGAATCTATTTCAACTCCACAAAAACCCTCCCTACCGATGTTTATCAATGGACGAGCTGGGAGTGGTAAATCTACAATGTTATTCCACCTTTTTGCTGATTACTGCGATCGCCACTGGAACTCTTGTCAAGCAGGAGGATATGATTTTTATGAAAAGCCACACCCTCTTTTTCTAACTTACAGCGAGAGTTTGCTCAAGGTAGCTAAAGATTCAGTGCAAAGCCTTTTAAAATCTCATCATAAATTTTTATTAGAGAGAGGAAAGCCAGAAGCAGAAATACCAGATGTAGAACCCTTTTTTCAACCATTCCAGAAATTTTTATTAAATTTTTTACCATCTACAGAATACGACAGATTTAAACCAGAAAAATACATTTCTTATAACCAGTTTCGACAGCTTTATAAAGATTCTCCACTGCCAGAAGCAAGAAATAAACGCTACTCAGCAGGGCGATGCTGGTACATTATTAGAACTTTGATTAAAGGCTACTCTCTTGATGGATATATAAACGAAGACGATTATAAGGAATTACCGCGCGAGGAACAACGCAAGATTCCAGAAGATACATTCAAAGGAATTTATGAAACGGTTTGGAAATGGTATGAAAGGCTAATTGAAGATAAGGGCTACTGGGACGATCAAGACTTAATTAGAATAGTTCTCGAACGGAAATATTTCTCTTCTGAATACACTGCAATTTTTTGCGATGAATCTCAAGATTTTACGAGACTAGAACTGCAACTCATCGTCAAGCTTTCTGTTTTTTCTAAATATGATTTTGGATTTAACTATGTTTCTGTCCTACCCTTTACCTTTGCTGGCGATCCTTTTCAAACCTTAAACCCTACTGGATTTCGTTGGGATAGCGTCGGGGCATTGTTTTACAACGAAGTTGTAATGAGGCTCGATCCAGCAAGTAAACTTAATCTAAAGATGAATTTTAAGGAGCTACAAGTTAATTATCGCTCTAGCTCATCTATCGTTAAAGTGACCAATTTAATCCAATTGTGGCGCTGTGTTCGTTTCGAGCTACCTGACATTAAGCCACAAACTCCGTGGCAAAAAAAAGACAGTTTTTCTAAACCGCAAAAGTTTATTTTTGGTCAGAATCTCTCGTTAGACGATTTAAAAAGCCATATCGACAATAAGCCGATTTTTATCCTACCCTGTGAAGCTGGCGGGGAAATTGACTATATCAAAAGTGATGAAATTCTTTTGGAATTATTTCCACAAGCCAACGAGGGAAAAACGCCAGAGAACGTATACAGTGCCATCAAAGCAAAGGGCCTGGAGTTCCCGCTGGTCATCCTATACAAATTTGGGCATGAGTTGGCTCAAGAAAACAATGCGAACTTTGTATGGAACTTTGACGCTAATAGTCAAAGAGATTCAGTAGAGTTAGAATACTACTTTAACAAGCTTTACGTTGCGGCTAGCCGAGCGATGTCTGATTTGGTTGTCATTGACTCAAAAGAAGGAGATGAATTGCTGTGGCAGCAGGCTAGTGACGATCGGATCGATGGATTCCTTGAGCGGTTGGAAGCTGATAAACGCCACGATTGGACAGATTTACTCGGAACTATCAGCACAGGGCAAAGTCTAGAAGTGCTGGATCAAGACAACCGAGAACTCCAAGCAAAGCAGATGAAGAAGCAAGGATTGGCAGAGGAAAACCCAGAGTTACTCAGAAATGCAAAAGCGTATTACTCTGTGTTAGGAGATACAAAAGAAGTTGACCTCTGCGAAGCTTGGGCGCTCAAATTCGATAATCATTTTAGTGAGGCTGGTCAACTTTTCTTGAATCGAGGTAAGAAGGAAGAGGCTTGGAAGTGCTTCTGGGAGGGAGCTTGTTGGAAAGAATTGAAGCAATGGTGTGAAAAAAACCCCAATCAGAAACCAGTAGAGCTTTCTTTAGTGGCATTCATGATGGAGGAAGATCCGAAATCTTTCGATGTTCTCAATAAATTCACCGAGTTCCTTGAAAAACGCAATGAGAACAACTCACTGAAAAACTTTCGTTCGAGCAAACCCTGGCAAGCAGCGATCGAGCAATATGCCAGCCAAATTGATGATATAAAATTGATGAACGAACAGAGTCTCACCTGTGAGCAATGGCAACGATTTGGAAATCTATTACAAGACTTGCAACAAGCTGGTTATAACCAAACAATAAAAGTGGCGGGAAGTTCTTTCTACCAAGCCAAAGATTATAAAGGTGCTGTGCGCTGCTGGGATCAGTGTGAAGTTCCCCCAAAGCGCGAGTATAACTTAGCTAAAGCTGAAGTCGAAGGTTTTCCCGAAGGCTTACAATACCTGCAAAAAGAAGGAGAAAATCAGCGGATTTTTCAGGAGTGGGAAAGAGAAAGAAAACCAGATAAATATCAATGGTTAGACTATGTTTTACCAGCGCTTCAAAACCTGAATCGGCATCAAGAGCTAGTTGACTACTTAATTCAGCGAAAATTGTGGAGCAAAGCCATAGAAGCAATAGCTAAGCATCCTCATCCCAATGAAGCAAAAAGTTTGAAGTTTAATGTTGTGCGTGGAATTGCTTACTCAGATCTTACACCAGATACTGCTCGATCAGAACGCCAACGTTATCAGAACTTTATAACTTCAGTTCGAGGTTTTTCCGATTGGCAGCACCATATAACTGTACAAGAAGTTGGTGCTGCAATGGAGAGAATTGGTGAGTTTGTGCCATGCTTAGAATTTTATGAGAAATTTTTTGATGATTCCAACTCTAAGCTACGAAATTTTGCACGAGAGCGTTGGATTGCCACTAAGAAAAAGCAGGTAGACTACGAGCGAAACACAGATGGTGGCAAATTTAAGCAAAGACAGGACGAACTTGATGAGAATGCTCGTAAATGGAGCATAAATCTAGATTCAGTCTCTAACCTTCCAGAGCTTACTGTTCCACTAGCAGAGCCATCAAACACGGAAGTCAAGAGAGAAGCTGATTGGAAAACTTTAGGCAATGGCGTCGAACAGCGTGACATAGGTCGTCTTAAATTGATGAGAATCAAGACGATTAAGCAGCTAACTATTACTGATGATACATCCAAGATATTGCAAGTAACTTTGGATTCTGGGAAATGCACCATCAAAGGTAAGGTTGAAGATGTGGAAGTATCGGGCAGCAACAGATTACTTTTTAAGGTTCCTGAAAGTGGTTACATCTGTGAAGTCTTCTACAGTGATGCTTCTCCCAGCCTTGAACTCAATATTCAAGGTCTATCAGATAAAATCATCATAAAACTCTAAAGATGAAAGTATCTTGAAGATAGCTGTTGCAGTCAGCTAGGGCAATTACAGTTATGAACTTAGGTTGAGTTGAGCGTAGAGGTAGCAGTTGGTAACGGTAATGATCGAACCCAGGTATATTGGCATGAATTGATGTGGGTTTCAGGGTGTTGCTTTTTTTAAAGCATTCGCTCTAACACTCGCTGCATCACCTGAAGTTCTTCATCATCCAAGTGAGAGCCAAAGTATTCTGCGATTCCTTCAGCATAAACCGTCCACATCTTCTGTTGCATCTCCAATCCAGCCTCAGTCAGCACGGCATAGGCGCCACGCCGATCGCTCGGACAGCGTTCTCGATACAGCAGTCCGGCTTTTTCCAGACGATCGACCAGATGGGTCAGATTGCTACGGCTCAACAACACTTTCTGGGCCAAGTCGCTCAAGCGCACACGATACTCTAGCGCTTCTTTGAGCCTACATTCCGCACTTCTGACTATGTTAAGAAGTGCGGAATGTAGGTTAAAAACTACAAAAATCTAGTTTTTAACCTTGGTGATTGACTGCGACAAATCACTTCGTCGCACTCAATACATTACTTCGCAGCTTGACGCTCTTTTGCCGCCTTAATCACTTCTTCAGCGATGTTATTCGGACAAGGAGCATAGTGCGAGAAGGACATCGAGAACTGCCCGCGCCCAGAGGTCATTGTACGCAAATCGCTAATGTAACCAAACATTTCGCTCAACGGCACATCTGCCTTGATCCGCGCTCCTGTTTGTCCTGTCTCCTGAGATTTCATCATGCCCCGGCGGCGGTTGAGGTCGCCGATCACGTCGCCCATGTAATCATCTGGAGTGAATACATCGACATTCATAATCGGTTCGAGCAACTGAGGCGCCGCTTTAGGCAGAGACTGGCGATAGGCCGCTTTGGCAGCAATTTCAAAGGCCATTGCTGACGAGTCAACGGGGTGGAAACCGCCTTCTAGTAGGGTGAATTTCAAGTCCAAGCAAGGGAATCCGGCCAAGACGCCTTTGTCGATGCAGCTTTCAAAGCCTTTTTCGACCGCTGGCCAATATTCTCTCGGCACGCTACCACCGGTCACTTTGGACTCAAACTGGAAGCCGCTTCCAGGCTCACCAGGCTCGATCACGTAGCCGATTTTGGCAAATTGACCGGAACCACCTGATTGCTTTTTGTGGGTGTATTCGTCTTCGAGGCGCTTGGTAATCGACTCGCGGTAGGCTACCTGCGGTTCGCCGACTTCTACTTCGATGCCGTGGGTGCGCTTGAGAATGTCTACTTTGATGTCGAGGTGTAACTCGCCCATCCCCTTGAGAATCGTTTCGCCACTTTCTTGATCCGTCACCATGTGGAAGGATGGGTCTTCTTGCACCATCTTGGTGAGGGCTGCTCCCATTTTTTCTTCGCCGCCTTTTTGTTTCGGTTTGACCGAAATCGAAATAACGGGATCGGGGAATACCATCGGCTCTAGGGTGGCGGGATTTTTGGGGTCGCAGATGGTGTGTCCGGTGCGGACGTTTTTCATGCCGACGATCGCCACAATGTCCCCTGCTTGCGCGGATTCAATTTCTTCGCGAGAGTTGGCGTGCATTTCCACCAAGCGGCTGATGCGCTCGGTTTTGCCTGTGGCGGTGTTGAGTACGGTGTCGCCCTTGGACAACTTACCGGAGTACAGGCGCGTGAAGGTTAAAGCACCGTAGCGATCGTCCATGATCTTAAACGCGAGTGCCCGCAATGGCCGATTGGGATCGACAACGGCAAATTCGCCGGTTTCATTCCCATCGAGATCGACTTCTGGCTGCGGTGTGACTTCCATCGGGTTCGGCAGGTAGTCAACTACGGCATCGAGAACCAACTGCACGCCTTTGTTTTTAAAGGATGAGCCGCAGTAGGTGGGGAAAAATGCCCGATCGCGAGTACCTTTGCGAATGCAGCGCTTGAGGTCGTCAATGCTCGGCTCGTTGCCTTCGAGATACTGTTCCATTACATCGTCGTCTTGCTCGACGGCCAGTTCGAGCAACTTTTCGCGCCAAGTTTCGACATCATCGACCATATCGGCGGGGACATCTTTAATTTGATAGTTCATCGGATCGCCGGAATCATCCCAGATCCAGGCTTTGCGGGTCAACAAATCGACTACGCCGCAAAACTTTTCTTCTATGCCGATCGGCAATACCATTACCATCGGTTTAGCGCCGAGGATTTTATCGACTTGCTGGACAACGCGGTAAAAATCTGCGCCGGTGCGATCGAGCTTGTTGATGTAGATGACGCGAGCGACTTTGGAATCGTTAGCGTAGCGCCAGTTGGTTTCAGATTGCGGTTCAACTCCACCCGAACCGCAAAACACACCGATGCCACCATCGAGAACCTTCAAAGAACGGTAAACTTCGATCGTAAAATCGACGTGTCCGGGAGTATCGATGATGTTGAGCTGATGCTCGTTCCAGAAGCAGGTGGTAGCAGCGGATTGAATCGTAATACCGCGCTCTTGCTCCTGTTCCATGAAGTCAGTCGTCGCCGCGCCTTCGTGAACTTCACCAATTTTGTGGATTTTACCTGTCAGTTTCAGGATTCTTTCTGTTGTGGTGGTCTTGCCAGCATCTACGTGGGCGAAGATGCCGATATTTCGATAACGAGTGAGATCTTTCATAATTAATGTTGAGATTAAATGCGACGAACCGTCGGCGACCACCTGCAAGCGTGACAAGCGAGGAATCAATGTTGCCTGGTAAGGCCAGTACAGGCTAGATTTTCTTTCCCCTGTTTCTGGCAGGACAATCTTAATTTTGACACTTTCTCGTCATTCCTGCGAAGGATTCTTGGTTTAATAAGTGCCACAAGCCTGACAACTCATAAAAACACCCTAGAGCGAGGGAAAAATCGTCTCCGAAAGTAGGTTGGGTTGAGGCACTCCTACCCAACAAATTCGTGTTTTTGACGTTTCGAGCAACCTGATATTTTGCAGCAGTCTCAGCAAGAAACTATAAACCGCGTTTCCTGACAAAAAACCTAGGATTTTAGGTGAGTTTGTGGGAAGAAAACCGGTTTCTGAAATTACTGACATTAAATAAGTAGGTCCAAATCAACCGCCCTACGGGGAGGAGGGCGCGTGAGTGCAGCAATAAACTGCCGGCTTTGATATATCTTCGCTTAACCTGCCCCTACAAAATATTATTAAAAACCCCGTTGCTGCGTCCAAAACTATCTAAGTCAAAATCGACCCACTCATCATCCGCTGATATCTCCGCTCCAATTCATCCCGCACCACCGGCCACTGATGCAAACTTTCATCATTCTCAATTACCATTTGAGCCGCCGCCCTCGCCAACTCCAAAACCTCCTGATCCTCCACCAAACTCGCCAAAGCAAAATCCGGCAAACCCGACTGCCGAGTTCCCAAAACCTGACCCGGCCCGCGCAATCTCATGTCCATTTCCGCAATAAAAAAACCATCTTGAGATTGTTCTAAAACCTTCATTCTCTGCATAGCTTCCGCAGTTTTGGAACCGGGCATTAACAAACAATAAGAACGGTTGCTGCCCCGACCGACTCGACCCCGCAACTGGTGCAGTTGGGACAGTCCAAAACGCTCAGAATTTTCAATCAGCATTACCGTAGCATTCGGCACGTCTACTCCCACTTCGACGACAGTAGTAGATACTAAAATATCAGTTTCTTTGTCTCGAAACTTACTAATTGCCTCATCTTTGTCAGCACTGCTCATCCTGCCGTGGAGCAAACCCACCTTAAACTCAGGAAATACGCTTTTTTGCAGTTTCTCTTGTTCCTCAATTGCCGATCGCACGTCCAACTTTTCCGACTCCTCCACCAGCGGCAGCACCACATAAACTTGACGCCCGCTAGCCACTTCCCGCCGAATCAAATCGTAAGCTTGGATGCGTTCTTTTGCAGACAGTACAGTGGTTTGAATCGCCTGCCTGCCGGGGGGAAGTTCGTCAATTTGACTCACATCTAAATCCCCGTGCAGCGTCAGCGCCAGCGTCCGGGGAATGGGAGTTGCCGTCATCGTCAAAACGTGGGGAGCTTCGCCTTTTTGCTGCAATTTAGCGCGCTGCTGCACGCCGAATCTGTGCTGTTCGTCAATTACCGCCAAACCCAATTTATGGAAATTCACCGTATCTTGAATCAGCGCGTGAGTTCCCACTAAAACCGGCAATTCTCCGGTTTCTAACTGGTTGTGAATTTCCCGGCGCTTGGCTACTTTGGTGGAACCAGTTAACAGTTCGACAGACAAGTGCATCAAGTTAAACCAACCTACCAATTTGCGGTAATGCTGTTCTGCTAAAACTTCAGTCGGCGCCATTAAAGCGGCTTGATAGCCGGATTGAATTGCTGCTAGCATTGCCACGACGGCTACTACAGTTTTGCCGGCGCCGACATCGCCTTGCACCAATCTGTTCATCGGTTGCGGCGAAGCTAAATCGTTGAGGATGTCATTGATGACTCTTTCCTGAGCATTAGTCAAGGCAAAAGGCAAGATTTCATAAAAATGTTCGATCAATTTGCCGCTAGGAATGAGGACTGCACTAGCTTGAGCTTTTCTTTGGGTTTGGCGGCGCTTTAAAAGTCCTAATTGCAGGTAGAAAAATTCGTCAAAAACTAAGCGGCGGCGGGCGGCGGCCAAACAATCTCGATCGAGGGGAAAGTGAATATTAGTCACGGCATCGGCTAAACCCATTAAACCGTAACGCTCGCGCAAATCTTCCGGTAGCGATTCCGGCAACATTTTCGCCGCCGGCATTGCCGCCAAAATCGATCGCCTCACCGAACCGGCATCCACCCCCTCCGTCAGCGGATAAACCGGTATCAGGCGGCCGACTTTCATTGATTCGATCGCACCGCCGGAGTCGTCTAATACTTCTAACTCAGGATTTTCTAAAGTAATTCCATATTTACCCTGCTTCACCAACCCGGAAGCCGCCAGCACCGCACCTGTACAATACTCGCGCTTTTTGAATTCTTGCCAGCCGCGATTGCTGTAGCGAGGGCCTGCAAAAAAACGACTAATTTTTATCTCTCCGGTGCGGTCTTTTAAAATTACTTCTAATATAGTTAACTTCTTATTCTTCGGACTAGAAAAGCAATTGCACCGCTTTACTTCAGCGATTAAAGTGACAGTTTCCCCGGCTACTAGCTCGCGAATTTGTACTTGCTTTGCATAGTCGATGTGGTTGCGGGGATAGTAGTAAAGCAAGTCATATACAGTGTATAAACCCAGTTTTGCCAAGCGGTTGCCGTTGGCGGGGCCGATGCCGGCGGTGCGGGTTAACTGTTGGTCGAGAGTCAGGCTTGGTGGTGGGGGTGCTGTACTCAGGGGTGCTGTTCGGGGAACGGAAACTGCTGGGGCGGTTGGTTGGGCAGCGTTTGCGGGTCTGACTTGTGCTGCTTGTTCTTGCTGGTGGCGAGTTTCTTGTTCCCAAACTTGCTCCATTTGCCTGAGAAAACTAACCGTAATGGCGATCGAATGTTGGCGCTGTTCGAGATCTTTCTGAGGGTAGATGTCAAATTCAGCGGCTAGTTGTCTGGCTCGATCGCGCGCCGAAGCCGCCACAGAACCTGCCAACTGTCTCAAACTCAGGCCCAGAAACTCGCTGAAGCGGTATTGACTGCCTTGGATATCGTTAAATCCGCGATCGGCTTCTACGGAAAGAGCTTTTTGCAATCGCTGCCATTCGGGTTGATTATTAGTCATATCAATTTTAGATTTTAGATTTTAGATTTTAGATTTTAGATTTTAAATTTTAACTTTTTCTTTTAACAAGCTTCCACCAAAAAAATTATAACACCGAGAAACCGGGTTTCTTTAAGAAACCCGGTTTCCAATAGCTTAAAAGTTGTACGTTTTTCCTTCTTTCCTCTTCCTTCTTCCCTCTTCCTTCTTCCTTCTTCCTTCTTCCTTCTTCCTTCTTCCCTCAACATCCGATCAATCTTCAAACCAACTCGATCGCCAAGCCGACTCAGCGTCCACCACAGCCAATTCCCGCTGCTTTTTCTGATAATCGCGACCCAGCGAGTTCAACTTTACAGAGAGGTTGCGAATTTGCTGGCGCCAAGCCGAGGTTCCGGCATCGGCAAACTCTATTTCCGACAGCCGCAGTTTAATCGCTGTAATGTGCAGCGCCCTACTGCTTAAGGCTTCTGCTAATTTTCGCGATGCTGGTGAGGCATCGGTTTCGATGATTAAGTTTAATAAGTTAGGCGGCCCCGCAACGCTGTCGCCGGAGGATTCAGCACCAGAAGCAGCTTCTAGAACAGGTTCTGGCAATTGACTGGGCAACATTCCCGATTGTTGCAACAAGCGGTTGGTGTCGCGAGAAAGCAGCTTGAGTATATGGACGATCGACTTTTCAATACTATTTTGCCAGCGTGCCAAACTTTCAGGGGAATTGGCACTTGGCAATTGATAATTTGCCAATGAAAATAGATAGTTAATGGCGGAAACTTCGTTTTTTTCCTTTATTTCTTCCTCTTCCTCTTCTTCTTCTTCTTCCTCTTCTTCTTCTTCTTCTTCCTCTTCTTCTTCCTCTTCTTCTTCCTCTTCTTCTTCGGATTCAGTCGTCACTAGAGATCGCAATTTTTCCTCCGACGCCGCAGCCAAAGCCCTTACAGACTGCTGCATTTTTTGCCGCCCGTCGAAGGACAACTTGAGAAAGGACTCCGGTACTGCTTGAGTGCAAAGGTGATAGCAAGCCAAAATTAACTGCTGCCGCACTGCTTGTCCCAACGCAGTTAAATAACCATCGTAGGTACTGCGAAACTCCAAAGTCAAGGCTGCTAAAGCCTCTTCGAGTCCTGCCAAATCTTGCTCTATTCGCTCTCTCGATCGCACCATATCTCTCGTATAAAATTAAAATAGAAGGCGGGCAAAAAAATCAGTTTCTGCCACAAATTGTCTGAGTTTCCATTAGACATCTCCAATAATTATTGTGGAACAGGTATCCTGCCTGTTCAAAGATGGCTTTTCTGGAGATGTCTATTTAATACTGGTTATAAACCGGGTGTTTTGTACGCAGTCCGGGAGTCATGTAAAAATTAAAAATTAAAAATGTAAAAAATCAACTTTTCACATTTTTAATTTTTAATTCTCAATCTTAATTTTGGATTATTTAGCACCCATTTGGGCTGCGACTTCATCGGCAAAGTTAGCTTCTACCTTTTCAATGCCTTCGCCCAAGACAAAACGCACGAAGCGGCGCACTTGGATATTTTCTCCTATTTGGGCGATCGTTTGTTTCACCAACTCTTCTACCGAGATATTCTGATCTCTAATAAAAGGCTGATCCATCAAAGATAACTCTTTCAGGCGCTTGTCAATGCGGCCTTGAACAATCTTTTCTTTGATGTTGTCCGGCTTGTTGCCCAAGTCGTCCTTCTCCATTTCAATTGCCTTTTCTCTTTCGACAACTTCGGCGGGGATCTCTTCAACTTTCACGTATTCCACATTCGGGCAAGCTGCAATTTGCATCGCAATATTCCGCACCAAAGTTTGGAATTCTTCGCGGCGTGCCACAAAATCAGTTTCGCAGTTAACTTCCACCAGCACTCCCACGCGGCCGCCTGTGTGAATGTAGCTACCTACGAGTCCTTCCGAGGCAACCCGTCCTGCTTTTTTGTCAGCCCCGGCGAGACCTTTTTTCCGCAGCCACTCAATGGATCTTTCGATATCGCCATCGTTTTCAGCGAGGGCTTTTTTACAGTTCATCATGCCCGCGCCGGTTTTGTCGCGCAGTTCTTTAACAAGTTTTGCAGATATGTCCGCCATCTTCTTTAAGTTCCCAATCAAAATTAGTTATTAGTCATTAGTCATTAATCATCAGTCATTAGTCACTAATCTTAATGTTAATGATTAGACCCAAGTGAAGAAATACCCAGTCCGCCATAGAGCGGAGTTTGTTGTAGGTGTAGCGCCAGAATTAATTCTAGCACTGACACAACGAATGCTTTTGCCAGAACTCTACTAATGACTTAGACTCCTGCCACGTACAATTAAAAATTAAAAATGTCCAAGTAAAAATAATTATTATTATTTTTACTTTTCAATCTTTAATTTTTAATTTCTTGGTGTCAGATTCGGAGGGCAATACTAGCCCTCGGTTTCTTCGCCGTCAGCGTCAGCGGCGTCGTCGGGATCTACATAATCGGGGTCATCCAATTCTTCGATTTCGACATCATCTTCCGCGCCTTCGTAACCACCCTCGTAGTCGTAGTCTTCATCAGAGTCGCCGCCCTGCTGACCGTGACGACCTTCGTAGATGGCATCAGCTAACTTGCCGACAATCAGCTTGATCGATCGAATAGCATCGTCATTCGCCGGAATCGCAATGTCAACCAAATCCGGGTCGCAGTTGGTATCCAACAGAGAGACGATCGGAATTCCCAACTTTTGGCATTCCAACACCGCATTATACTCGCGGCGTTGGTCTACCAGCACCACTCCGTCGGGAATCTTCCGCATAGATTTAATCCCGCCCAGATATTTCTGGAGTTTTGCCATTTCTCGGCGCAGTACGGAAGCTTCTTTTTTCGGCAGCAAATCGAGGGCGCCGATTTCCTCGCGGCGCTCCAAATCCTTGAGGCGCTCCACGCGGGACTTAATCGTCGTCCAGTTTGTGAGCATTCCCCCCAGCCAGCGCTGGTTGACGTAATAAGCACCGCAGCGTTGAGCTTCTTGGGCTACAATCCCTGCTGCTTGGCGCTTCGTACCCACGAACAAAAACTTTTTGCCTTTTTCTGAGGCAACTCTCATGTACTCGTAGGCGTCTTCCATAAGCTGAGCGGTTTGCACGAGGTCGATGATGTGAACCCCGTTGCGCTCTGTAAAAATGTAGGGAGACATTTTCGGGTTCCACCGACGGGTTTGGTGTCCGAAGTGAACCCCTGACTCTAACATTTGAGCCAAACTGACTACTGGCATTGTATTTTTAACTCCTGATTCGGGTTAATCCTCCACCCGGTCGTATTTCTGAAGGTTTGCGCCTTAGAAACACCCGAAAACCCGGATGTGCGAATTTAAACAACTTTTCTAGTTTATCACAGCCAGCGCTACTTTTTCTGACAATTTGATATCCGTAGGGTTGGCTTGTCAGCAGCAGGTGAGATTTAGTCCGCGGGTTGGGTGCGGGGTACGCACGCTGCGGTTAAAGTTACTTGGCAAGCGCTTGTAAAAAACGAAAAATCCAGGTGGGAGGTTGCCAAAGCCTTTGTTCGCTTGTGAGAGAATGGCGTTGTTGGTGTGCCTCTTGTGCCTTCTACCTTCGATCGAGCTGGTATCCATTTTTTTCGATCGGCAATTCAGTCAGCTTTAGTACCCTGCTCTCTCGATCCGCAAAAATCCCAAAGCTAAAAACGCCATGCCCATACCCATTCTCGTCCTACTTGAAGTTCTAATTGTCATCGCACTTTCGAGACTTGTAGGTTTAGGATTTCGAGCGATTAAACAACCTCAAGTCATTGGAGAAATTGTAGCAGGAATTATGCTTGGGCCTTCTCTGTTGGGCTTAGTTGCACCTGCCACCGCAACAGCACTTTTTCCAGCCGAGGCCGTTCCCTTCCTCAACGTGTTGTCTGAGGTGGGGCTAATATTTTTCATGTTCTTGATTGGTTTGGAACTGAATCCCAAGTATCTCAAAAGCAATTTAGATATAGCGATTTTAACTTCCCACGTCAGCATTCTAGTGCCGTTTTCCCTGGGAAGCTTGCTCGCACTGCTGCTGTATCCCATCGTTTCAAATAATAGCGTTTCGTTTACAGCATTTGCCCTGTTTTTGGGTGCTGCGATGTCAATTACTGCCTTTCCGGTGCTGGCAAGAATTATTACAGAACACAACTTGCAGAATACAAAATTGGGGACGCTGGCATTGACTTGCGCTGCGGTAGATGACGTGACGGCGTGGTGTTTGTTAGCGGTGGCGATCGCAGTTACTCGTACTAATTCGATGATCGGTGCTTTGCCGACAATTATTGAGTCTTTAATTTACATCGGTTTCATGCTGACTGTAGTCCGCTGGTTCTTGCAGCGACTTTCCAAACAGTACAACCGCACTGGCAGATTAACACAGTTATTGCTCTCCGGCATTTACATGGGAGTTGTAGCTTCCGCTTTAATTACTGAATGGATCGGCATTCATTTAATTTTCGGTGCATTTTTGCTGGGTGCTGCCATGCCTAAAAATGCGGGATTAACCCGAGAATTAGCCGAAAAAACCGAAGACTTTGTACTAATATTTCTGCTGCCCATATTTTTTGCTTATAGCGGCTTGCGGACTCAAATCGGCCTGCTCAACAGTCCCGAATTGTGGTTGCTGTGCGCCGCAGTTTTAGGAGTGGCAATTATCGGCAAATACGTCGGCACTTACGTTGCGGCCAGAGTCTGTGGCATCAGCAACCGCGAAGCTTCAGCGCTGGGATGGCTGATGAATACTCGCGGTTTGACTGAACTAATTGTGCTGAATATCGGTCTTTCCTTGGGCGTAGTTTCACCGCTGCTATTTACGATGTTAGTCATCATGGCTTTAGTGACAACTTTTATGACTTCGCCTCTGTTGGAGTGGACTTATCCAAAACGGTTAATTCGGTTAGATATTTCAGAAGTTAACTCTGAGGATTCAGAATTAGAATATTCACAAACGGCTGACAGCAGCGAAGAAACTGCTAATAAATTGCTGCCAACTTATCGAATTTTAGTACCGGTTGCCAATCCCAGCACGCAGAAAGGTTTACTGCGACTAGCGGTAGCGCTGGCACAGCCTGCCGCTGGTATGGGTGGTAATGATTTACAGTCGGCGGCGGTTCATCCTCTAAGTTTGATAGAATTCAATGAGGATTATGCCTTTGAAAGTACGCCTGTGGAAGCCGATCGCATTATTCAAGAACGCCGCGCGAAATTATCAGAATTGATTGATAGTTTGGAACTGCCGGAGGCAAGAAAATTCGTACATCCCATCATTCGGGTTACTAATGATGTAGCCCGGGAAACGGCCCAAATTGCGGAGATCGATCGCGCGGATTTGATTTTAGTAGGATGGCACAGACCTACTTTTAGCAGCAACCGTTTGGGAGGACGTGTCGGCAAAATTCTCAGCAACGCTAAGGTGGATGTAGCAATTTTTGTTGACAGAGGCCGGGAAAGGTTGAATAACTTGTTAGTACCTTACGCGGCAAACATTCACGATGATTTGGGTTTAGAATTGGCGCTGAGACTGTTAGTTAATAGCGAGGAACGCCGTTTGACGGTGCTGCGGGTGGCGGTTGACGGGGAAGCTGAAAACGAGCTGAGTTACGAGTTTCGGCGAGTGATGGATCAGTTGCCGGTTGAGGTGCGATCGCGAATTGAAACTCCGATTGTGGAGGCTGCTGAACCAATTCAAGCAGTAGTAGCGGCTTCTGCTAATGCTGATTTGACTATTGCGGGTACGAGTCGGGAGTGGGGAATTGAGCGCCAAACTTTGGGACAGTATACTGATGAATTGGCTGTGCAGTGTCATTCTTCGCTGCTGATTGCGCGCTGTTACGTTAAAGTGCGATCGCACTTGGCTTCGGCACTCAGTCAAACTACTCATTAGTATTCATTAGTAGGGTACACATTTCGCACCTTACGCAATTATCGATTAGCAATTAATTACCAATTATCAAGATTATGAATCATTTAAGCCTCAAATCGCTGGCATTTTACGGAATTGCGATCGGCTCAGTTTTGCTGCTGTTTAAAATAGTGAGTGCTTACGGCGAAACAAATTTAAAGGCTGCTCCGGCAATTGGGGGAAAATATCGATTCGATGCTAAAAGTTTGCCCGAATGTCTGAAATCTGATTCCTTGGTCTTGACAATCGAGCAATCGGGTGTTTATTTGAGCGGTAATTTGCGATCGGGCAGCAGCGAGGGCGATCGCGAAAAAATAGCAGAGGAGACACCTTCTCTATTTGGCAAGTGGGAAACTCAAGGATTGAGCTTGTCGGGTGCGGTTCCTAATTTAGCGGGTTGCAGCAACTCCACAGCAACCGGTCAAAACAGTTCTGTTAAACTGCGAGGGATTGTCGAAGGAGAAACCCTCAAGGGAAAAATTAGTCTGACTGAAAATGCGCCGTCTACTGATTTTACAGCCCAAAGAGAAGCGGCGGTTAAACAGCAGAAAAACCCACATTAAACGTAAAACCCTCTCGCTCTCAGATTACATTTAGGGTGCGATCGCTTTTCGTTTTTTCCAAGGATAACCAAGTTCCAGAAAACCAAACATCGCCGATCCTGCTAGAGAAGATCGTTATGGAAGTGCAACGCTGGTGATGCTGACATTCGGATCTGGGGCGTCACCTTGAGAATAAATATAATCATACGCAGCTCGATTGCTGCTCTCATTTGTATCAGTGGCTCCAATTAATTGGAGTCGCCTACACTTCTGATGTAGCCTAAAAACAATGCCTTCAACTTAGACTCAAAATAAATTGAGTTAACTCTACCTAAAGGTATCAATTTATATTGTAACTAAAGTTGGATACAAAGTACAGCCTAAAGGTATTTATTTTATTTAAAATCAAAGTTAAATACAAAATACAGTTTGTATTGCATGAGCTAGCTAAATTGCTCATTTGTTAAGCCGAGCGATAGTCCAGTATAAATTCAAACTAATGGCTTGAGCGAGCGCAAGCTAGTTAACCCAATCTTGAATTTAAAGATGCGTTCCTGAACTGCCAGAGCTTTCTCAAAAGCTGGAACTTGTGGCTTGAGAATGCAGCAGCAACACTTTTGAAAAGAGACACTAAGCAAGGGAAGTAAAATGGCTGACCAACCCGAGCAAACAACGAACATTCATGCACTTTTAATTGGGATTGACTACTACAAACCCAACCGCTTGTACCCAAATCTTAAAGGGTGCGTGCGCGACATTAACTTAGTAGATGACTACCTCAGACGAACGTTACACATTCGAGCAGAACGAATCCGCAAACTTACTTCTCCAGATCGAGAAGATTCAACTCTTTCAGAAGTTAGGGGTGGAAACGAACCAGATGTTTTGCCAACCTACGAAAACATCGTCAATGCGTTTAAAGAAATTACTGAGAAAGCTCAACCGCAAGAGTTAGTTTACATCCACTACTCCGGTCATGGTGGACGTGCAACGACCATCTACTCGGATCTCAAGGGGGATGGACAGAAGGATGAGGGAATTGTCCCAATGGATATTGGCGAACAAGATGGGCGCTACCTCCGGGATATTGAGCTAGCTACATTGCTAAAACGCATGACCGATAAAGGATTGGGTGTCACTGTCGTTCTCGATAGCTGCCACTCCGGTGGTGCAACTCGCGGTGATTGCGATATTCGCGGTTCGCAGGAGGAGGACACGGCACCTCGTCCCCAAGATAGTTCGGTAGCTTCTCGCGAAGAGTTGATCGACAACTGGCGATCGCTGGTTGAAGGATCGAACTGCCCTACGTTGGTTCCAGGGTCCGAAAACTACGTAGTGCTAGCAGCTTGTCGTCCAACCGAATATGCGTTTGAGTATGCGGTGAATGGAAACGAGCGGAATGGTGCTTTGACCTACTGGATGATTGACACCTTGAATACTATTCCTGGAACGCTGACCTATAAAACCTTCCCAATGTCGATCGGCTCAAGGCGCAAGATGCTTTAGCATTTCACCGGGAAATTGAAGCCGCCGTTGAACCACATCTCAAAGATGAACGTTACCTCAACTCCTTTAGGACAGTTCCCATTTCTGGCGTACAACAGCCAACCCTACAATCGGCGGCACTGATTAATGGAAAATTAACAGCCAGCGAGGATTTACCAGAGGTGTTGATCAATAGATCCGATTTGGGTGATGGGGATGGAACTGTTCCAAAAATTTCTGCGATTCCAATTGAGCGATCGGAAAACCTCGATAATTTCTTTATTGCCGAACAGCATGGGGGTTTGCAGAATCAGGCTCAAGTGTTAGAAAACTTACTAAATAATCTGCGGTTTAGCCGATTTGATTTGGGCTCTGTAAGGGGAAGTGAACCTCAAACAGCCATCAGTCTTAGCTTGGATGATTTGTATCTAGCAGATGAAGCTATTACCTTGCGTGCCAAACTTATTGGATTACCAGATTCAGCAACAAAGCTAAAAGCTAATATTCAAGCAGTTTCTCACGAGCAAGCTGCTCTCACCCTTGATTTTGTCGAGCAAGAAAAAGAATGGATGGTGGCGATCGCTGACTTGCAACCGGGACTTTATCGCGTTACTGTGCAAACCGAGAACAGTAGCGATCGAGCGCCTACTCCTGTTCGCGATTTGTTTGAAGTCGTCAATAAGTCTAATTTTTGAAGATTCCGATTTTACAGCAGATTCCATATTTATGAACTACACCTCAGATAGTTCGCTCCCTGCAGGGACACTTCAAGAGCCGATTAGTGTCAACTTAAGCCTGAAAGCCTTGAGAAATCTAGTTCACAGCCTAGTCTAGATCCTCCTAAATCCCCCTTCAGAAGGCAGGGCTGTTTCATTCTCACCAAAAAGGGGGCAACGGGGGGGTCTGGTCTTAATAGTCAAACCGCAATCTGTGACTGCGTTTGAGCTTAAGTTGACACCTATGGGGAATCGGGAATCGGGAATCGGGAAATGATGAGAGTGCGAGCTAGTAGCTCGCTATTCATGTACGATTTAAGGGCAATGATACTCATTTGCATCCTGGTTTATGCAGATTTCTTGGGGTATGCTGTATTTAATTGATGTCTGAATATTTGATATTTCAAAGGTTGAATTGCTAGGGCGTGTTTTCAAACCCAGAGATTCCCCCAGCGAGCGGGCGGCTGCGGGGACACCGCCACTAATCAGGATGGATTTAGGGGGATATGAATCTGATAAAAAAGTTTGACAACACACCAGAGAAACTGCTGTAAGTGCAAAACTAAATTTGCATATGGCATTTTCAATATTCACAGAATCGCTACTTTTTAAATTCCTATCTTGCTCAGTTGCTAGTAAATTCAAAATCGTTTTCCTGCTCTTATCGCTTGCTTTGATATTTACTATTGTTGTAGGAGCAGCAAGAATTTGCAGTCAGGTAGAGTAGGTTGTTCGATCGCTCAATTTGGGAGCGAAAAATTAGTTTTGGTGGCAAAAGTTGGAAAAAGTAGGGCGAGGGATTTTCGATTTTCGATTTTCGATTGAAGAATTTGCCCCCTCAGTCTGCTTTCGGAATGAATCCGGGGGCTTGTACCCTGGCTGATGAAGGTCACGTTGGTTATACTTAATGAGAAATTTTGTATAATTACCCGAGTGTGGATTTTGCAAAATTGCGGCACACACAACCGCATACTAGACTGAAATTAGAAATAACAATGATTTAAGTAATGATTTAAGTAAAGTATCTCTCTCAGAGGATCTGGTTGAGAATTTGTCAGACCCGATCCCCCTTTGCCCGTATATTGTGTTGGAATGGATGTTGCCGTGATTGTAATGCCGTCAGAAACTTCGCTTACCGAGTCAAACCCGTTAATTTTAGACAGTTTGCCAGACTTGTCGCCCTCCGATGGCGGATGTCCCCGCCGGGCTAGATTGCAAATTGACCTGATGTTGCTGGCGATCGAAGCCTTGTATCTCGGAGGTGCTGAAGAAATGCTTGCAGTGTCAAAGGACCTGGAATTGGAATCAATTATCAAAAATCGGGTTGCCCTTTGGCTGATGCGCAATACTAACCCGCTGAGACGCTACGCCCAGCGCCGCTCCCTTACCATTGTGGAGGCAAAAGCGCTGGTGGCGATCGCCTGCAATATGGCGCGCAAGTTAACCGCGACAATTCGACAGTTGCTGCTAGACTCGCAGCAGTTGCGATCGAGAAATATCCCCCTCAACCAGAACCTGCCGCTGGCCGAGTATTTAGAACGCTTTCGAGCTCACTTTCGATCGCGCATGAACCCGAAGCGATCGCTAGTTGCAGCTTACGATTCCGACGAAAAGCTCAACGAACTGGCTTTGAACTTGTTGAGCAAACTGCTATTTTGTACAGGCACAGCCGGAATGCAGCGCTTCTGGGTTAGCCTGTTTGATGGAGAAGTTGAATAAAAAATGACTATTAGGCGTCAGTACAGTCTGCCAAATTGCACCCTGGTTCTAGAAGGGTTGAGCGATGGGTCGGCAGCCAGCCAGTTAGATATACGGCCGGTGCTTTCGATATTAATGAGCGCTGAATGCTATGTTACAGGTCTCGGCGAGCCCCTAAGCGGGGGACGGGAGTTTTTTGAAAGCTTGGTGAGGGCCGTCAGCAGCTACGCTCAAGAATTTATGAGCGGAGTGCATTATCCCGATCGCTACGGCCCGAATTTGGGTATGGTACAGTTGCACAAAATTGACGGGAATTTGCACCGATTGACCGTTCTACCCGCCTCCACAGGCAGCCCGACCCAAATCGATCAAAACACAGAACTGTCGGCAAAAGTAGATTTGACGACGGTACAGCTATTTGACTTGGTAGAGGCGATCGATCAGTTTTTTGCCGACACGCAGACGCTGCCGGAATTATCGCTGCAATTAACCCCAATTTCCAGGCGTTATATCAAGTCGGCCGAACCTTTGGCGAAGCGGAGTTTGCCTGCTGTCGTGGGGGTGTCGAGTTTGGCTTTGGCTGCGATGGCGTTTTTCTTGGTGCCGGTGCCGGAAGTCCAGCGCCCCAGAGATCCGGTGCCGCAGCCCAATCCTGCAGGCCAGAATCTCGGAACGCCGAATCCCGGCGGATCGGGTTCGCCTAATCCCAATCCCACGCCCCCTGCTGACGGTTTGTTGCCGGGGAATCAAACTCCGAACGCTGAACCGATTTCGCCGACTCCGAGCCCCGCGCCGCAGTCGGACGCTTCACCAAGCGCCACACCGCAGTCGAGCACTTTGCCGGAAAGCACGCCCAGTCCTGTTTCTGAAGGTTTGGCAAGTCCGGAAGCAGCAGCCGTGGCAATTACCGATCCAGCGACAATTGAGGTGTTGAGGGGCAAACTTTCCCAGCAAATAGACGGCGTTGTCAAGAATCAGCCTCCGGTTGGTGCGGAGTTGGTTTATCGGGTGAGTGTGGCCCAAGACGGGGCGATTGTCGGTTACAAGTCGGAGAATTCGGCAGCAGTCGATCGATCCGAAACGCCCTTGTCGGAGTTGCTTTACAAACCGATTGGCAGCAGGCCACCTGCGGAACCGCTGGCTGATTTTCGGGTGGTTTTGGCACCCGACGGTACTGTTCAAGTCAGTCCTTGGTAATGGTTGACTGTTGACTGTTAACGGTTAAATGTTGACTGTTAACGGTTGACTGTTGACTGTTGACTGATACCAACTCCCGCTTAAATGCTGCCTCATACCATGTCCGATCGATCGCGCATAATACAATTGCCGGGGCGGGTTTTTGAGATTGTCGGTTTTTAGCAAATATTGTTGGTGAGGGGAGCCCCTACAGGAATCAGGGTAATTGACCGGACATGATATCAATCTCTTAGTCGGCGGAGGCAGACTTGGTTTTTCTAGTAGCGATTTCATATCGTTTCCGGTTGCATCGGTATTGTTCAAGTGTCCAAACAGTCAGTTGTCATATCAATTCCGGTTGTATCGGAATGATGAAACCGCAGAGAAAACAGAGGATACAGAGAAAGGGAAGAGAGAGATGAATAATTCCGATGCCAACGGATTTGATATCAATCGCAGAATCATTTACAAACCGATTGCTGATTCAAAACCCTGTCGGTGCGATCGGTTCAATATCTGGGTCAAATCCTCCGACTTGATTTGTGCGAATTATCCACAAAAATGCTCCCTGTTTTAAAAGAATTTTGGCGATTTCATCTTGGGTGCGCCTGGGCAGCATTGTTCGGTAACTAATAGCAGCTTTGATCAGGTTCGCTATACCGGCAAAAAAGCTTTTTTTCAGTTCAGAATCAATCCCCGCCAATCTCGAATTTTTGCGCCAATCTGGACGGACAATGCCGAGGGGCATTAATACTTTTTCTAAACTCTCTCCTAAAGCTACTAACTGGTGAAATCTTTGGGTTTGTGCGTCGGTGGGATGTGTTTTCAACCAGTTTTGAATCTGAGGATTTGACTCTATTTCCGAAGTGATTTTTTTAATTGTCGCGTAGATTGCCTGACTTGAATCTTGCACGCAAGAAGTTGCTGGCGTGACTAAACTTGCACCGGTGCCGTCTCCGCTGCGGTAGCGGGCCATCATGATATCTAGTTGCTGGTTTAATTCGGTTAAAGGCGACAAAGTGATGCCGTCAAAATCGTAGTCGCAACACACGCAGTCTAATTTACAGATGATATCGCAAACCGGGCGATCGCCCAACCAGCCGCGCTGCAAGTCTCCCATGTAACTTTGCCATTTGCTGGAACCGGCGACAATTCCGTCGGGATTGTGGGCGTAAACTTGTTTGTATTCTATGTCAAAACGCAGTTCGCTGGTAAAGCGATCGCGCACTACTTTTGCTACTCCCAAAGCAAAATGTCCGGTGACAATTCCCAGCGCTGGCTTTTCGCCTTTTTTGCCGCCGATACCGCCGAAACTGTGAATCACTATCCCGACATCTCCTTCTTGCCAAGGAGAGATTGAAGCGTTTTCTGTCGCATCATTTGGCATTAACAATACTCTTTTTGCTTGCCCTTTTTGGGCTGGTGTATTTTCCCAATTTTTGCTGTTTAAATAAGCGATAGATTTTTGCAGTCCGAAATGTGTTTCATCTGGGATTAATTGAGCAATTTTGCGGGGTTCGATTGCCTGGACTACAAACATACTGTCTTCGTCTCTTTCGCCGTAAATGTACCAGCCGTCTGGATTTAAGGGCGATTGTTCGATCGGGTGATTGGTAGACCTCGCTACGCCATTTTTGTCTGGCTGTACTTGCGGAATCCGAATAATTTCGGCTGCGCCGTCAAATTGTTGAGATGTTTTGTTGAAATGCCGGACAATAAATTTGTCGCTGTCGGGTTCTTTTCGCTGTAAAATTGATACTAAGGCGCACAAACTTCCGATAATTTGTACTGGTTCGCGATCGATCGTGAGTTCGCGGCGATCGCTGCTGCTATAATGAATCGCAATCACGGGCCTTCGCAGCATCACAGTCACGCTGTCTTCGAGTCTGCTGCCTGCTAGAGTTTCTAAAGGGCCGACATTTCGCCAGCCGTTCAATCTATCTGGATGAATGTTGCCAGATTTTTTACTATCTATAGCCTGTTTTGTGAAGTTGATATCTTGACTGACTGCGTGGACGAAAAACTGTACTTCGCGATTTGTACTCCATTTCAAAAATGCTGTTTTGCCAATGAAATTTTGATATTTTTTGGGCGCATTTATCACTTCAAAAAACACTGTACCGTAGGGCTGGCGCTCTTCGTTCAAGGGTAAAATTAAGCGCCCGTGCCAAAGAGCGATCGGCTTGTAGAGATCGGCAACTGCTGCTGAATCTTCGCAGGTAATTTCCTGGTCAAACGCTTTTGCAATATCGCTTTTTTCTCCAAAAATACCAGCAGCTAAATTGCCGTCACTTTCTACGAATACGGGTTCTAAAAAAACGTTTTCAGCTTTTGAAATATTAGCGGTTGAATTGTCTGTTGTTCTTTTGAACGAGCGTCTAAAAAAAAGGTTGCTTTTTTCCAGTTTCGCCTGCAACCAATTGAGAAAAATCCGAATAAAAATAAATGCTGTTAAACCGAAAACAACAGCTAAAACAATCAGCCCCAAAGTCAAAATCAATTGGTCGAAAGACTGACCAGATATTAAAAAAATTGTTGGCCCGCTCAAAGAAAATGTAGCCATAATATCTAAAAACGAGTTTTAGGTTCGATCCAGTCTGTGCTGGCTTGACTGCCGAAAACTAGGGGTTTGTCCTCGGTGACAGCTACCGTTTGACCTTTCATATCCACTGCACAAAGAGGCCAAGATCGATCGCCCAAATTGCCGGCGCGGAATAGAACTTGTCCCGGACAAACTTGACTCCAACCCAACAATACAGCATGAGTGTAAAGACTGCGAGCGGGAGCAACGGTATAAGTGTAATTATCATTTTTGTCCCAGATGACCGCGTAGTCGGACATATCGGAAGAGTTGAAAAGGGCTTCAAATTCGCGGGCGAGAACGCGGGAACCCTCTTGATTCCAAGAAACAGGCACTAAAATCGCGATCGTCCCGGACATATCTGTATCATCGCTAGCATACATCCCACTTTCTGCCAGCGGCGAAGCAGCCGCAACTGTTTGCAGTTCCCCGGTTTTGAGGTTTTCCACAAACATGATGCTGCTAACCCGACACCGGGAGAATTCGGGCTGCACTTGCAACTCAATTCGACTGTAAGCAGCGTATTGGCCGTTAGTTGAAAGTAGGGAAGGGCTGCGATAGTAGCGGAGGCCTGTACCGGCAGTGGAGCTCACTTTAGCGTGAGTCTCGGTAATCCATTCCCAAGGAACGGGATAAGGGCTATTTAAAGGGTCAGTCATCGGTTTTTTTCCAAAAGTTTTACTGAATTATCCAACAGATTCAGGCTGGCACGCAGGAGATGATAAACCCGGTTTCTGCCTCGATGCTTCGCAGTCAAACCCCGGATTTGTAGAAACCGGGTTTCTTTTTTAGATTTTAGATGGAAGGACAAATCTAAAATCTCAAATCTCAAATCTAAAATCAGATAGGTAAGATAGTATCGAAATTAACTTTTGAGGGGGTTTGGGGGAGCGATAAGTCCCACGCTGTACCCGTTGGGTCAGCGTTGGGATACATGGACTCCCCCAAGCAAATTTTATCCGGTCAAACAGGCGTAAAATTTGCCAACAATGTTGACTTTTTATCATAAATGTATATAATGGTAACAAGAGGTAGAAGTAATGCAGCATCAAGCCGTCAAAGTTAAACTGTATCCGACAATTGAACAACAAACCATATTAGCTCAACACTTTGGCTGTTCCCGTTGGTGGTGGAATTACGCACTCCATATGTGTATTGAAACCTACAAAGCCACGGGTAAAGGCTTGACTCAGATTGCGTTGAACAAACTCCTACCAGAACTCAAAAAACAAGAAGAAACACAATGGTTGTCTGAGTGTTATTCTCAGGTTTTGCAAGCGACTACGCTCAACTTGGTAACTGCTTACAAGAACTTTTTTGAGTCGAGAGCTCAATACCCTAGATTCAAAGCAAAGAAACATAGGCAGTCAATCCAGTACCCGCAATCAGTCAAACTTGTTGACGGCTCCCTCAAGTTTCCCGGTCGTGTCGGCACTGTCAAAGCCAAGCTACATCGACCGATTGAGGGAACTATCAAAACCGTAACTGTAAGTGTTACTCCTTCAGGGAAATACTATGCCTCTGTGCTGACAGAACTAGAAGGAGATAAACCAGTTGCTTGCACCGATGGAAAAGTAGCTGGAATTGACCTAGGGTTGAAAGATTTTGCGATTGTCAATGATGGTATCAAGACATCCAAGTACCCTAATCCAAAGCCTTTAGCAAAACACCAGCGCAACCTCAAAAGAAAACAAAAAAAACTAGCCAGAAAGGAGAAAGGAAGCAAGTCAAGAGACAAAGCCAGGAAACTGGTGGCTAGGGTTCACGAACGAATTAGCAATGTCCGCCAAGACTACTTACATAAGCTGTCAAGAAAGCTTGTTGACGATAACCAAGTCATCGCAGTCGAAAGTCTAAACACAAAGGGCATGGTTCGTAACCACAAACTAGCTCAAGCAATTTCTGATGTAGGTTGGGGAATATTTGTCAATTTCTTGCATTACAAACTAGACCGTGAAGGTAAAGTGTTGGTAGAGATTGACCGATGGTTCCCTAGCTCGAAACTCTGCTCAAATTGCCACTATCAGGTGAGTGAAATGCCATTAGACGTTAGGACATGGACTTGTCCTAATTGCGGTACTCATCACGATAGGGATGGAAACGCCTCAATAAATATCAGAGCAGAAGGAATCAGAATGCTATGGGTCTTGGGAACCAGGACTTCTGCTGATGGAGGGGATGTGAGCCCGAAACTGGGACGCAAGTCCAAGTTGACGCAATCCCCGTTGAATTCAGAAGCTCACGCTGTACCTTTATGTCAGCGCTGAGTAGTTCACTCTGCTATGTACACCGAGAGGGAGGAAACATGACGCCATCTTTTAATCAAAAACCTTCAATCCCCCCGACTCGCGTCTCCAAGTCGCGGGGAAAAGGCTTGCTTGTACTGTCGCTGATATTTCGACTGCTGCTGCTGGGGGTGGGCGGCGGTTTTGCTTGGGTTTTGGGGATGGCGGTCGCTCAAATTTATCCCTCACGCACGACGGAGATGCCGCTGGCAGAGAGATTGCTGCGCGTAACTCAAAATTTGACCCCCAGCCCGAAACGCGCCCCAGCAACCCAAATTCCGGCCGTCCCGACACCAACCGCTACACCGACTCCCCAGTCAAAAATCAGTCCTGCCCAGAGAGAGAAATTGCAGTCGGATTTGAGACAGTTGCAGGGCGAGCTCAACGCGCTGATTGGCCGCACTGCTGCTTTGGAGAGTCAGTTGGGCAGCAGCCGCCCGACGGAAACTTTGGAAAAGCGTTTGCAGTTGATGTCGCGGGAATTGGCAGGGCCGGAAACGGCGGCAACTCCTGTTCCTGCTTTACCCGCGGTGGCGGGCAGCAGCCCGAGTCTGAATCCTGAAACGGTGAATGCTGCCTCACAGAATGCCAACAATCCGGTGTTTGGGGGGGATGGGCTGATGGTGACTCTCCCCAGCGATGTTTTGTTTGATACTGGCAGCATTTCTTTGCGCCCGGGAACAAGTGCGATTTTGGACAATTTGGTGGCGGAGTTGGGCAATCACGAGGGGGCAAGTGTGCGGGTTGCCGGCCACACTGACGACGCGGGGGAAGCGGCGGACAATCGCAATGTGTCGTTTGCGCGGGCTCAGGCGGTGGTGCAGTATTTGTCGGGCGTACTCGGTCAGAAGTATCATTGGGTGGCGATCGGCTATGGGGAAAGTCGCCCTTCGGTGGATAATAGTTCTGATGCTAATCGGCAGCGCAACCGCCGCATTGAAGTGGCAATTAATCCTTAGTTATCAGTGGGCCCACTTGTAGATACTGTGTTGAAGTGTCAATGGTAGCGATCGAATAATTGGATGCAAACGGCTTTTGGGATGTTAAAACTCTGGTTGTGAATTTAATCTCAAACTCGGTAAGTAAGGAATTATACACCAGCACGAGCCTCGCCGCGAGCAAGTGTTAAACGCGAGACATTAAGCTCGCACTTCACTCCTAAAATTATTATTCCGATGCCAACAGAAACGATATAAAATATATATTTCACTTCCCGAAATTTCTTCTCCCCCGCTATCACGCCGAAGGTGTAACAGGCGGCAAGTCAGAATTATTTTTAGCCTGATTTATTGTCTCTCGATGTTCGCTCCTAAGCTTCGGTTTTAAATACAAGTTCTCAATCAAAGCTGCCACTCCCGCAAACCAAGGCGGTACTATTACAGCTCCAATAATTCCCAATACTTGAACGCCTCCCAAGACAGACAGCAATTGATATAAAGGATGCACGCCAACCGACGAACCAACCAGCAAAGGATCGAGTACGTAGGTTTCCAAATTCTGGATGATTACAAATAACAGCAATACCCACACAAATAGCCAGCCACCTTTAGCAAAGGCTACGATTAATGCCGGTACTGCTCCCAACACTGGCCCGATGAAGGGAATTAAGTTGGTAACACCTGCGATCGCACCCAAGCCTAAAGCAAATTCCGGCATTCCCAAAACGCTCAAACCTGCGGTAATAAATATTCCTAAAATGCCCGAAACTAACACTCGCCCGCGAATGTAACTCCCCATTCTTTGACCGATTGGCGTGGCTTGTGCGGCTAATCTTGCATCCCAAGGTTTCGGGAAAAACTGCACCAAACTTTTGATTAATGTGTCGCTGTCGGCAACCATGTAACCTGAAATAAATAACGCTAAAACTAAACTGAAGAAACCGCCGAGAATGCCTCTAGTTAAACTGTACGATCGCAAAACCAGTTGCTGGCTCGATCGAATCAGCCAATTAGTCACCGATTGAGTGTCCACTAACTGACCCACCAATGTTGGGGCATTGTCGCTCAACCGACTCAATACATTAGTTGCCACAGTTCTCAAACTTTCGACATAAACTGGTAACTGCCGCAGCAGTAACTCTATTTGTTCGATGACCGTGGGCCCGATTAACACTACCGTCCCGCTAAATCCGCCGATGAGAGTTAAATAAACCATAATCACCGCCAGCCAGCGGGGAACCCGCATGGTTTGGGCCCAATTAACGATCGGGACGATCGATGCTGCCAGCACGACTGATATCATCAGAATTACTAGCAGGCTCCGCAATTGCCACAGCAGCACTAGCAGCAAGGACGATGCTACAATTAGCAGCAAGTTAGGTAAAGAAATGGTAATCCGCTGTTCTGACATGATTAAGTAGTAATCAAGGTTTGTATTCGCGCTTATGCCATACCGCAGGGCTGGTTTATTTATCTTGTCAGTTACCAAATATATGTCGGGTAAAACCCGCCACTGCTCATATTATAATAAAAAGTAACATCTGCACCCAAAAATAATAATATGCAACCGCAATATTCAACCCAAGATTTTTCCACTATTTCGTCTATAAAATCACCAACGCTGTTTTACGAATGGCAAAATTATCGCTGTGCTTATGAGGTTTATCAACCAACTACTGCGACAGAAGATAGCATCCCTTTGTTATTAATTCATCCGATAGGAGTTGGCTTGTCAAGAGTCTTTTGGCATAGATTTTGTGAGAGTTGGTACAAAGCAGGGAACACTAATCCGATTTACAATCCCGACCTTTTGGGCTGCGGCGATTGCGAAATGCCCGCTGTGGCTTGCTATCCAGACGATTGGGCCGCACAGTTGCAGTATTTCTTGGAAACGGCAGTCAAAAAACCTGCGATCGTCCTCGTGCAAGGTGCTTTACTAGCTGTAGGCTTGGCTTTAGCAAAAATGCAGCAGGAAAGCGGCTCAAATTTAATTCGCGGCTTAGTCCTCGCAGGGCCTCCAGCTTGGGCGGTAATGAACAAACATTCGACAGACACACAGCAAAGAATTGTCTGGAATTTGTTAAGTTCTCCCTTGGGAAACGCTTTTTACCGCTACGCCAGACGCGCTGAGTTTTTGCGTTCTTTTTCTATCAAACAACTGTTTGGCGATGCGTCAAAAGTTGACAGCCAATGGTTGGATGCTTTGCAGGCTGGGGCGGCGAATCCTGACAGCCGGCACGCGGTTTTCTCGTTTTTAGCTGGGTTTTGGCGGCAGGATTATAGTAGCACGATTCAAAAGTTCGATCGACCCGCACTCGTTGTGATGGGAGAACAAGCCTCCAGCATCAGTCAAGCGGGTAAGGAAGAGAAACCGGATGAAAGATTAGCGCAATATTTAGCTGCTTTTCCCAATGCGGAAGGTTTATTAATGCCGGGGCGCAATGTTTTGCCCTACGAATCAACCGCCGAATTTGTCGCGGCTGTTGCGGAGTTTGTCAATGGGAGTTTTTAACCGCAGATGTCAGCAGATGAACACAGATGAACGCGGATGGATTTTTCTGAAGCGTTTATCCGCGTTCATCTGCGGTTAAAAAACTCTAAATTTCAACTGCGATGCCAGATCGTGGTACCATCCTTTTGATCGATCAGAGTAATTCCCTTATCCTTAAGTTCGTTGCGAATTCTATCGCCCTCAGCGAAATTCTTAGCTTTTCGGGCATCTTTCCGCTGCTGAATCATCACCTCAATCTCCGCATCACTCAAACCGTCAACAGCATCATTGCTATCACTTTCCGGCTGAACTTCTAAACCCAAAACCCCGGCTAATTTAACCAAATTCACCCATTTTTGTTGCAATAAATCCGGTGAAGTTTCTGTTTTTCCCTGATGCACTAAAACATTACCTTCCTTGCCCAATTCCTTAGCGACTTCAAACAACACTGTCAAAGCACCGGGAGTATTGAAATCATTGTCCATTGCTGATTGAAATTGCTGCACAAGTGTGCTATCTTGTCCAGTCAATTGCTCGATTTTCTCAACATCCCAACCAAGTTTAGATCCGTGTTGACTGCCAAAAAGCAAGCCTTCCTTCAGAGTATGCCAGCCATTTTTAGCGCTAGCGATCGCCTCTTCGGTAAAATCAATTTGGCTGCGATACTGCGCCATCAACACAAACAGCCGCACCGCCATCGGTTCGACCGCTTTTAACTTCTCGCTTCCTTCCAAAGCTGTATCGCCCGACCAATTCCCCTCCAACAAATCGCGAATTGTAATAAAATTGTGCAAAGATTTCGACATCTTTTTGCCGTTGACAGTCACAAAAGCATTGTGCATCCAATAATTAGCAAGTGACTTGCCCGTCGCGGCTTCAGATTGAGCAATTTCGTTCTCGTGGTGGGGAAAAGTTAAATCGGAACCGCCGCAGTGAATGTCAATAGTTTCGCCCAAGCAATCGCGCACCATCGCCGAACATTCGATGTGCCATCCGGGGCGGCCTTTTCCCCAAGATGAATCCCAAGCAGGTTCACCGGGTTTAGCACTTTTCCACAGGGCAAAATCAGAGGAATCTTGCTTTTTTTGAGCTTCTATTTCTGCGGTTTCCAATCTACCGCTAGCCCCGGCTTGCATTTCTTCCAACTTGCGGCCGGAAAGTTTTCCGTAATCGGGAAATTGCCTGACGCTGTAGTAAACGTCGCCGCCGGAAGCATAGGCATAACCTTTATTTTCTAATTCGTGAATCAGCCGTTTTATGCCGTCCATTGTATGGGTGGCGCGGGGATATTCATCGGCCCTGAGAATATTTAGCTTGTCCATATCTGCAAAATATTCATCGATGAAGCGTTCCGCCACGGCTTCCATTGTGGAATTAGTTTCGCGGGCGCGGTTGAGAATTTTGTCGTCAATATCTGTAAAATTCTGCACGTAGCGCACATCGTATCCCCGCCACATCAGATAACGCCGTACCATATCCCAAACAATGTAAGCGCGGGCGTGACCGACGTGACAGTAATCGTATACCGTAACGCCGCAGCAGTACATCCGCACCTTTCCCGGTTCGATGGGTTCAAAAGGTGATTCGCGACGGGTCAAGCTGTTGTAAAGCGTTAAAGTCATTCGATTTTGGATTTTAGATTTTAGATTTTAGATTTTACAAGATTTACGCAGAACCTCTATGTCTTTCGATTTTAGATTTTAGATTTTACAAGATTTACGCAGAACCTCTATGTCTGGGGTGTGCAGCGGGCAACTTATCTGTATACGTAGCGCGTCAAACCATTTTTGCGTTCAGGACTGCGGGTTTGTAGCTGCGATCGCCCGTTAGCGAAGCTTGCAGAAGACGATCGCCCAACTGCCAGCCTAGGAAATTTGGTACTCAATCTCTTCTATCTATACTACCGCCCCAGCCGACTCAATCTTACATCTAATTTATGTCATGGAATCTTGACAATAGCTCCTGGTACGATCCCCGTCGGCACCAAATTGTCATGGAACCTTGACAAATTGATCCCCCAACTCACGAAAATGCGTATAAGTACCCATAATTGACCGAAAAGACCCCTTGACCCGATCGCAAGTTGTCTGCAAGATTAAGTCATGACAAAGCGATCCCAAAGAAATGCTTGGATTAAGCAGCTCTGGGAGTCAAAAAGCGCGTGTGCTGCCAGCACAGCGTTGCTAGCAGCACCGATCGCACTCAAACAATCGATCTTGTCAGTCAAGAATCGACAGATAAAGTTTTATTTAGATCGGACGGTCCGTGCAGAAGCTAATAAGTCACAGCCCCCGATCGAAGTGGGGACAAGGCAAGCTAAAAACAAGCAAGGCTTCAAAGGTTGGAGAGATGTGGAAGCTCAAGCATATTTGCACTTACAAAGAGTTTCTAACTCAAAAAATCAACACACTTGTGTTGAAAAGAAAAATCTAACCCGCCATCCCAAATAAGTGGAGAACAAACTCATGGCAAAAGAACGCCCACCATTAGAAGAGATGACTTTGCGACAACTCCGCAGAGTTGCTAGCGAATGTGGAGTCTCTCGCTACAGCCGGATGCGGAAATCGCAACTCCTGGCATCTATTCAAGAAATTCAGCGCACCAAATTTTCATATAGTCCATCTCGCAAACTAGAGGCACAAGAAGCAGTGGAAGCAGCAAAGTTTGAACTCGGTCAAGAAGATAGAACAGGCGGTTCTTTGTCGTCTGTAGATGAAGGTTTAGCAGATTTGCCCAACGGGTACGGCGAAAGTCGGGTTGTGTTAATGCCACGCGATCCAGAATGGGCTTACACTTACTGGGACATCCCCAACGATCGCAAAGAAGAAATGCGCCGCCAAGGAGGACAGCAACTCGCCCTGCGGATCTACGACGTTACAGATGTTAATCTCGACACCCAAAGCCCGCACAGCATTCAAGAATATCCCTGCGACGAACTGGCGCGGGAATGGTACGTGCCAATCCCCGTAAGCGATCGGGACTACGCGATCGACATCGGCTACCGCTGTGCAGACGGCCGCTGGCTGGTATTAGCTCGATCGGCCGAAGTCCGCGTTCCTCCCGTCTATCCCAGCGACTGGATTGAAGACCAATTCATCACCCTCGACTGGGAAGAAGAGTTGCAAGGCAAAACCTTCGCCGAACTGGTGCCTCCCGCCAAGAAAATGGCACAAGCAGGCAATGGCGCTGGTTTTAGCACCGGCAACGCCATCTACGAACAAATATTCGGGATGGCAGAATCTGCCGAAGCCCTGCGCGTAGCCGGTTCTATCTTCGGTTCCATGCAGCACGTCGCCGGTTCGGTGCAACAAGTCGGCATCCACGAACAAGCTCTCAGTTCCTACGTGTTCCCCTCCGGCGTCGGAATGTGGGCTGTTCCTACTATGTCCGCTCTCACCATGTCCGGTGTCGGTATGTCCGGCCTCACTATGTCCGGTGTCGGTATGTCCGGCCTCACCATGTCCGGTTTCGGTATGTCGGGTGTCGGTATGTCGGGAGTTGGCTTCGCCGCCCCGATGCGCCCCCGCCAGTTCTGGTTGGTTGCTGATGCCGAACTGATCGTCTACGGCGCCACCGAGCCCGACGCCACCGTCTACGTAGGCGGACAGCCGATTAAACTCAATGCTGACGGCACTTTCCGCTTCCAGATGTCTTTCCAAGACGGCTTAATCGACTATCCGATTTTTGCAGTAGCAGCCGACGGCGAACAAAACCGCGCTATCCACATGAAATTCAACCGCGAAACCCCTGAACGGCACACCAATACCAAGGAAGATGCTGTTGTGGAATGGTTGGGCTAATCGCTCGCGGTCGATCGCGATCCGGGCGATAATCCAGGTTTGTGCCAATTTTTTAACCATCACAAGGCATAGCCTGAGCCGATCGTGATTTGTTAGGGTTAATCCCAGACAACAACCCATAACACCCCCTATACACCGTTCTCCTGTTTTGAGGAGCGGTGTTTTTTGTATTTAGGACTTACTCAGAAACCGGGTTTTTATAGCAGAATAGATCGCGGATCGGGCGATCGACAAAAGTTATACCAATTCTTAAAAGTATCGATAAATATAGATTGTATGCGAACATCTGTAGGAAATTAGGCTGGGTATAAGTCCCTACTTTGTTTCATCTGAGAAATTGCACAATTCTCAATTACTTGTTGAGAAACAGGCTTTCCGGCCTGTTCCACAAGAGATCGATTTCATTGTGGAACAGGCCGGAAAGCCTGTTCTTGACAATGGTGCAAGATGTGAGTTTTATCCGATTGACAACTGCTATATTAGATAATTATCTCAATCTCTATCTGTAGATAGATGTTTGCTTAAGTAGCTGTCGGGCTTGTTCGATGAAAATTTGGACTTTTTACTCCACCATTATTAAGTAAGCTAAAGTTTACTTAAATTTTTATTGCACAAACTCGTTAAATCCAGCGAAACAAAAGAAAGCGAGTTATGAGAGAAACAAGGCGATCGCACCGCCACTTCTTAAAAACAAATGCAAAAAATAAATTCCCCACCGCAACGAAGGCAGAAGCCTCGTGTTTTAGCCTTATTCGCTGTCACATTAACCGCCGTCTTGCTTTTATTTATTCTGCCGGCACTGACTCAGCAGCCAGTCGTGCTCACCATGTTAATGCAAGGTCAAGACATTGTTAACTGGAGACCCTTTGTCAAAGAATTTGAACAGAAAAACCCCAACATTCGCATCAACCTCATAGAAGGGCCATTTGACACCAACCTCATAGAAAATCTTTACACATCTGCCTTTCTTTTAGGCGACTCGCCCTACGACATCATCAACATGGATATTGTCTGGGTTCCCAAATTTGCAGCCGCAGGTTGGGTCAGGGATTTGACAGACAAAATTCCCCCCAAACAACTATCAAAATTCATCCAAGGTAACGTCGAAGGCGGGCGGTATCGGGGCAAAATTTACCGAATTCCCCACGCTTCCGATGCCGGAATGCTTTATTACCGAAAAGACATTTTAGAACAAGCAAAAATTCCAGCGCCGAAAACCTTTGAAGAGATGGTAAAAATCTCTCAAAACTTGCAGAAACAGGGAAAAGCAACTTGGGGTTATCTTTGGCAAGGCAAACAATACGAGGGAGTATCTGCGATGTTTGTCGAGGTACTCTCCGGTTTCGGCGGCTTCTGGGCGAACCCTCAAACTTTTGAAGTTGGGTTAGACAAACCGGAGGCAATTAAAGCAGTGGAATTTCTCAAAAATACGATCGCCTCTGGCATTTCTCCTCCGGGTGTCACCACCTACGGCGAAGAAGAAACCAGGCTGTTGTTTCAAAACGGCAAAGCGCTGTTTTTGCGAAACTGGCCCTATGTTTGGAAGCTGGCAAATGCCGAAGGATCGAATGTTAGAGGCAAAATTGCGATCGAGCCAATGCTCAGCAGTACCGGTCAAACAGGCGGTTCCTGCTTGGGCGGCTGGGGCTGGGGAATTGCCAAAACCTCAAAACATCCAGAACAAGCGTGGAAAGCAATTCAGTACCTTACCAGCGAGGAAACCCAGCGCAAATTTATTTTACAAACCGGTTTAATTCCCAGTTACAAATCCCTATTTACCAACAAAGAAATAGTCGCTAAATATCCCCACTACCCGCAACTGCTAAAAGTAGTGGAACGGCCAGCTTTGCGCCCGCCCCTGGCACAATACGCTCAAGCTTCTGATATTTTGCAGCGCTATTTGAGTTCAGCTTTTACCGGGAGAATGAGTGCAGAACAAGCAATGAAAGCAGCAGCTAGCGAAACTCGCAATTTATTAGGCAGTTTGAAACAACCCCAAGCTTCGTAAGCCCTAAACAGGCTTTCGGGCCCGTTCCGCCAAGAGTGAATTTTTTTATTGTGGGGTGGGCCGGAAAGCCCGCCCGAATGCAAAATGCCCGTTCCGCCAAGAGTGAATTTTTTTATTGTGGGGTGGGACGGAAAGCCCGCCCGAACAGGCACTCCGGCCTGTTCCACGCAAAGTTAATTCAATTGTGGGGAGTAGGGGTTGGGCACGCGAGCCCGCCCAAAAATAAATTAAAGGTGAACAATATGCAATCAGACAAGATGCGACAGCGCGAACAAACAACCGGATGGATATTAGTAGCACCAGCTTTGATAATTCTGCTGCTAGTATTTGCTTACCCAATATTGCGCGCTTTTTGGCTGAGTGTATTCACCCAAAACCTCGGTACTGAATTAAAACTGGTTTTTTCCGGTTTTGCTAACTACAGTCGAATGTTAGGCGACGGGCGTTTCTGGCAAACTTTAGGCAACACCACAGTATTTACTGTCGCCTCTGTTGTGCTGGAATTAATTCTCGGCATGGGCATTGCCTTAGTCTTAAATCAATCCTTCACAGGACGCGGCATTGTTCGCACAATTTCCCTGCTGCCTTGGGCGCTGCCAACTGCATTGATGGGAGTAGCTTGGGGGTGGATTTTTAACGACCAATACGGCGTAATTAACGACATTTTGAAGCGATTGGGATTGATTCAAAATAGCATTAGCTGGCTGGGAGATCCGACTTTGGCAATGATGGCAGTGATTGCAGCAGATGTGTGGAAAACGACGCCCTTTGTCAGCTTGCTTTTGCTAGCGGGATTGCAATCGATTCCCGGTGATTTGTACGAAGCCCACGCCATTGACGGGGCGAGTAGCTGGCAGAGTTTCCGTCAAGTTACCGTGCCCCTGCTGATGCCGCAAATAGTGATTGCTGTGCTGTTTCGATTTGCCCAATCTTTCGGCATTTTTGACTTGATTCAGGTGATGACGGGAGGGGGGCCGGCGGGGGCAACGGAGACGGTTTCTATCTACATTTACAGCACGGTAATGAGGTATTTAGACTTTGGGTACGGGGCCGCTTTGGTGGTGTGTACTTTTTTGATGTTAGTGGCAGCAGTTGCGATCGCCGCTTACCTGTTATCGAGAGCCCGCGCCAGTCAATTTTAGATTTGAGATTTTGGATTTTCGATTGGTGGAATTTAAGTTATACCATTTTTCTAAAATCGTGCAACACTCTTCGACCCCCCGCTGCATTGCGGGGGGAACAAGAATACTGTTATTTCGTTTAAAATTGGTATTAGTTTGCGATCGCACGCAGACTCCAGAAACCCGGTTTATTCCTATATTTCTCGTTCGCGTCCACAAAACTCGTAGAAACCGGGTTTCTCGCTATTTCTTGAAACTCTTGTGGGGTGGGCCGGAAAGCCCGCCCAAAAAATAAATCTCAATACCGCAACAGCTTAACACGTTCGTTTCATTGGTATAAATTATGTCGATTGCCCGCGAACAAACTACCCAAACAACCTTTAACATCCGGCACTTAATATTGCCAATATCGGCAATATTAATTGTCGCCTATTTCCTCGCACCTATTATCTGGCAGGTGCTAACTTCTTTCAAAGTCAATCCAGATATTTCGGCGATTCCAAACGTCTACATTCCCAAACGAATTACTTTCGAGCATTACCTGTCCCTCTTCCAGCGCCGCCCGTTTGCACTTTACATTTTAAATAGTGCTTTTGTTTCGATTACTTCAACATTGCTGTGTTTAGCAGTAGGCGCTCCAGCAGCTTACGCTTTAGCCCGGTTGCGGCTGTGGAGCGAGAAAATCATCCTGGCAAGTGTGACGATTGTGACGCTATTTCCGGCGGTGCTGCTATTTTTGGGACTGCTGGAAATTGTTAAAGCTTTGGATTTAGGCAATAATTATTTAGCATTAATTATTCCTTACACTGCGATCAATCTGCCGCTGACAATTTTGGTGATGCGGAGTTTCTTTCAACAGTTGCCAAAAGATTTGGAAGATGCGGCTAAAGTTGACGGATACAACACTTTCCAAATGCTGTGGCAAATCGTGCTACCGATGACATTTCCCGCGTTAGTAACCACTGGAATCTTAACATTTATTTCAGCTTGGAACGAGTTTATTTTTGCACTGACATTTATGACTCGCGAATCTCTAAAAACAATCCCCGTTGCCACGGCTCAACTTAGCGGGGTATCAGTATTTGAGATTCCTTACGGGCCGATCGCCGCAGCTACCGTTTTGGGTACTTTGCCCTTAGTTTTCCTGGTTTTGGTGTTCCAGCGGCGCATCGTTCAAGGTTTAACTGCGGGGGCTGTAAAAGGATAAATCGATTTGAGATTTTAGATTTGAGATTTTAGATTGAACTGGTTCCTAGGAAGAACATGGGAACGAGTCAAACAACACAGTCAACAGTCAACAGTCAACAGTCAACAGTCAACACTTTAAAAATCATGGCCAAACTGCAACTCAAAAACCTCAATAAAACCTACAGCCCTAAAGTTGTTCCCGTAAAAGACATTAGTTTGGATGTCAGCGAAGGGGAATTTCTGACTTTGCTGGGGCCGTCGGGGTGCGGCAAATCTACGACACTGCGGTTAATTGCAGGGTTGGAACAGCCGACTAGAGGCGAGATTATAATTGGCGATCGCAATGTCACTTATCTCAGACCGGGCGATCGCGATATAGCAATGGTTTTTCAAAGTTACGCGCTTTATCCGCACATGACAGTATACGAGAATATGGCATCTAGCCTCAAACTTCGCAAAATCTCCTCCGGCGAAATCAACCGATTAGTGACAGAAGTTGCAACATCCCTCGGACTGACCGAATTAATCGATCGCAAACCAGGAAAACTATCAGGCGGACAGCGGCAGCGAGTCGCCCTAGGCCGCGCATTAGTGCGCCAACCGGAAGTATTTTTGCTCGACGAACCTTTGAGCAATCTCGACGCATTATTGCGGGAAAAAGTTAGGGCCGAACTCAAACAATTGTTTTCCTCCCAAAAAGCTCCTGTAGTTTACGTCACTCACGACCAAACCGAAGCAATGACGCTTTCTACAAAAGTCGCAGTTCTTAACAGCGGTAACGTGCAGCAACTAGACCCGCCACACTTAATTTATACCCGTCCTGCCAATCATTTTGTAGCGGGTTTTGTGGGCAGCCCGCAAATGAATTTGCTCGTGCTTAAATGCCAGGGAAATTTTGCGATTTTGGGCGATTTTCGAGTGCGACTACCAGATATGCCGACTGTGCCGCCAGAAATTGTGTTGGGAATTCGCCCGGAAAACGTCGGTTTTGCAGATGCAGAGGCCGGCAATATGTCGGTCCCAGAGGCAATTAAAGGTGAGGTTTATTTAGTGGAAAACTTGGGAATGCAAAATTTAGTTAGCGTCCGAGTTAAAGGTGTGGAGTCAGTAACGGTGCGGGCTTTGCTGCCAAATGACCGCCACTGGAATTCCGAAATTGTAGAGCTGGTTTTTGGGCCTCAGTTGCTGCACTGGTTTGATGTAAAAACGGGCGATCGCTTGCAGTAAGAATTTGCCCTGCATAGCATGATTGATAAAAACTTGTCTAACCATGTGTATAAAAATTTTTTTTTTGCTTCTAATTAAGTTATCACTTTAGTTAGAGGTAGAACAATTTTGCTGCTGTTAACTTGATATTCATGTGTGAACAAGCTAATTGGCTGACACATAGGTGGCGTTTTTACCAGATTTTATCGCTAACCTATAACTCTATTTAGGTGGTTAATAGCAAAGTGAAGCTAAGTTGGCTTTGTCTCGCGTTAGCTGCTGAGTTTGGAGTGAGCCAATGAGATTTAAAAATGTTGAAATTTATCGCCAATCAACTTAGGGAGTATTACCGAGATGAATTTGATTTCCACTGCGATCGCTCGCATCAGTTCCCTGCTTAAGGGCTTTCAAGTGAAGAGTTTTTTGAGTGTCGTCCTAGTCGGTTTTATGCTGCTGACGGCAAATGTTGATTCGGGACACAGTAACAAAGGTTTCGGCACTTCAGGAGGCTCAAAAGGCGATCTAAACAATCCTGAAAGACCCCAAACAACGCGGGAATGGAGGCAAGAAGCTCGCGAAACGTCAGACTCTCCGGGCGAACGAGCTCAGAAGATTGGGCAAGAAGCAGGAGCAGCCGTGAAAGAATTCGGGGAGATGTACCAAGACACTGCTAAGAGAAGTATCCGCGAATTAAAGGATAAGTAGCTCCAACTAAAAAAATATAACACTGAGAAACATGATTGCTTTCGGGGCGCAGCCAAGAGTGCTCGCCCTTGAGGGTTTCTCAACACCTGAAAAGTTTGACGTTTAAATAGCTTGAGCTACTTAATACGGCCGACGCAATCAAGTAGGCGAGCATAAATAAACTAGGACTGACACTCCAAAACCCAGTTTCTCATGTGGAACTGGGTTTTTGATTGGGAAGCGTTTTAGGTTAATAGGACTTACCCACCAAAAGCCTAAAACCTCGATCGTCCCTAGGGCGTGTTTTCAAACTACAACCACAACAGAGTGCAGGCGATCGCCCGATCGTGGCTGTATAATTTGCAGCCCGGTTCTCATATCAAGTAGCGATCGGACTTGCATTGCTCAAGTCGGTTCTAAGACTTGCTTCCCAATATCCGCTTTTTGCCACCGCTAAAACCTTGCGGTCACACTTTCCCCCTTTCATAACGTTCGCCGCAGGTCTTGCCAGGGAGTCCCGGTTCTGAGTATCCACTTTCCTGCCATTAACAACCTGTCGGCGATCGTGAGTGGATTTACCTGTTCGGGGTTTGAGCGGGGAAGTAGCGGTTTTAACTTCTCCCACTGTTCGGTACTTAAGTCTCCACGTGTTCCTCAAGATTCTATGCCGGAGTTTGCCCCAATCTAAGATACAACGAGGCAAGAAAACACGCCCTAGCCTCGTTTTTAAGCTATGCTTTATAAACATCTTGATTAACATTTGGAAAGCGATCGCTCTTGCGCTATCAAACCCCATTCCTCGACACGAGTTCTCAATAAACTTAACTTTTTATCGACCAACCCAAGTTTTTAATGGTCAAGGCGGGTGGAAAAATGAATTTTGAAAGTATTTTTGCCTAAGGCTTTCAAGATTGTTAAGAAAGATGTGGGTAACGCATAGGTTAAAAAAGGGAAGAACGCTCAAAGTCCCCATTTTAAACTCGAATTTAGGGGGATATCTGCGTCAGCCACGTACATTTTGATCCCTACCAATAATTGGCAAAATAGGTAAATAGGCAGGACTAACCGCAATGAATGTAGAAGGTACAAACTCCTTGAATCATCGAGAAGAGCTTACTGTAAATTTTCGTCAAGAGCTATGTACGAACTGCCAAGCACTCGAAGCACGATTTGCGGTGATAGTAGATCACATGGCTGAGGCCTTCATTTCTATTAATTCAGATTGGCACTGCACCTATGTAAACCATAAAGCAGAGCAGCTTTTAAACAAGAAGCGGCAACACCTCACCGGCAAAAATATATGGACTGTATTTTCTGTCGATCTTACCTCTGAGCTATATAAATATTGCCATCAAGCGATCGCAACGTCAACGGCAATCGAGTTTGAAGACCACTACCCCTCACTCAACAAGTGGTTGAGAATTCGTTGCATCAAGAGTGAAGATGGCTTACTTATTTACTTCCAAGACACGAGTGAAACATTTCAAGCCGCTCGACAATTACAAGCCGAAATCGCCAATTCGCAGCAGGTAGAAGCCACTCTTGAGAAAGAACAAGACTTTTTGAAGGCAATCCTCAACAACGTTCAAGCTGGTATTGTCGCTTGCGATGCCGATGGCATATTGACTGTATTTAACCAAGCAGCTAAAGATTTTCATGGATTACCTCAGCAGCCAGTTCCACCCGATCGATGGGCCGAATATTATGACTTGTATTTGCCCGACGGCAAAACACTCATGAATACAGAGGATATTCCCCTGTTCCAGGCATTGCAAGGACACAACGTTCGTGATGTGGAAATGATGATTGTTCCGAAGCAGGGAACTGCGCGATTGCTATTAGCCACTGGACAGGCGATTATTGCAGCAAACGGCGAAAAACAGGGTGCAGTTGTCGTGATGCACGACATTACACAACGCCAGCAGGCAGAAACAGCTCTGCGCGAACGTGAAGCGCAATTATCGAGCATCTTCCAAACTATTCCTGATGGCATCACCATTCTAGATTCTACCGGACAGATTATTGCCGCAAATCCGGCGGCAGAGAGGATTTTAAGATTGACTCCCAGCGACATTGTGGAGCGAGGCTATAACGCTCCATCCTGGTTAATTGCAACCGTGGAGGGTCATCCTTTCCCAGAAGATGAACTGCCGTTTGCGCGGGTGATGCAAACAGGTGAGCCTGTTTATGGTATTGAACAGGCCATTAGCCATGCCTGTGGAACTCGCACGATTCTCTCGATCAATGCTTCCCCTTTGTTTGACGCACAGGGGCAAATTATCAATATCATTGCTGCTTTCAGCGACATTACTGAACGCAAGCAAACCGAAGACGAACGAGTACAGCTTGTTCAAGAACAGGCAGCCCGTGCTGTAGCAGAGAATTCTCAACAAAAATCAGCATTTTTAGCTCAAGTGAGTGCTGTCCTTTCCTCTTCGCTAGAGTACGAACAAACTCTCCAAAGCGTTGCAAAGCTGGCAGTTCCTTATTTTGCAGATTGGTGCAGTGTCGATCTGCTGAATGACGATCGCACAATTGGTCGTGTTGCGGTGGCTCATTCAGATCCGGAAAAAGTAAAGTTTGGCTGGGAGTTGGATCGGCGCTTTCCCAGACATCTCGATGATGGGTATGGCACTGCTAAAGTCATGCAAACAGGACAGGTTGAAATTTCAATTGAGATTACAGATGAACAGTTGGTTGCCGCAGTGCCCAATGGTGAATATCTGGAAATCTTGCGTGGAGTTGGGTTAAAGTCCTGCATCATTGCACCGCTAAAGGCGCGCGGGCGCGTGTTGGGCAGCATTACGTTGGTGTTTGCTGAATCCGATCGCCGCTATCGCCTGGAAGACATTGCCCTGGCTGAAGATTTGGCTCAGCGAGCAGCGATCGCCATTGATAACGCTCGTCTCTATAATGAAACACAACAAGCGCAATTAGCCGCCGAACTCGCTGCCAAGCGGACGGCTCGACTCCTGGCATTGATGACAGCGTTGTCTGAATCGCTAACCTCGGCTCAAGTGGCTAAGGTGATTATTGAACAGGGAATGTCTGCACTGGGAGGGAGTTGTGGTTTGCTTGCGGTATTAAACCAGGATACAAGCGAACTGGAGATTGTTCAAGCGATCGGGTACGAGCACGTAGGAGAATTTCTGCGCAGTTTTTCGATTCATGCACCCTATCCTCTGGCAGAAGCCGTGCGAACTGGGCAACCTGTTTGGCTAGAAACCATCGAAAACCGAATTGCCCGTTATCCTGATTTAGCCCAAGCTTATGCCAAGGTTGGTTCAGAAGCCTGGATTTCAGTGCCGCTGTTGATTGAAGGACAAGCCGTTGGTGGGCTGTCGCTCAGCTTTTCGACCGTTCCCCAGCTTTGTGAGAGCGATCGGGCTTTCGTTTTGGCACTGGCACAGATGTCGGCGCAGGCGATCGACCGAGCAAGGCTCTACGAGTCAGAACGGCAAGCAAGGGCACAAGCAGAAGCAGCTAACCGAATTAAAGATGAGTTCTTAGCTGTCTTGTCGCACGAATTGCGAACTCCGTTGAATCCGATTCTGGGTTGGACTCGACTGCTGCGAAGAGGAACTCTCGATTCCAGCAAGACGGCGGTAGCTCTGGAAACGATTGAACGCAACGCCGAGTTGCAAGTTCAACTGATTGAGGACTTGCTGGATATTTCTCGGATTCTGCAAGGCAAGCTGAGTTTTAACTCTACTCCTGTTAATTTGAAAACAACTCTTAAAGCTGCGATCGAAACAGTTAGTTTGGCCGCCGAAGCGAAGAATATTCAAATTGAAACCCAGCTAGAACCCAATGTCAGCCACGTCTTAGGAGATGCTACCCGATTGCAACAAGTTGTCTGGAATTTGCTGACCAATGCCATTAAGTTCACCCCTACAGGAGGTCGAGTTGAAGTTGAGGTAAAAACGATTGATTCTTATGCTCAAATTCAAGTCAGGGATACAGGGAAAGGCATTAAGCCAGAATTTATTCCCTATGTCTTTGACACATTTCGGCAAGCCGACAGCACTATTACGAGAACATTTGGTGGGTTAGGGCTGGGATTGGCGATCGTGCGTCATATCGTTGAGCTACATGGTGGAACTGTCAAAGCCGAAAGTTTTGGAGAAGGACAGGGAGCAACATTTACTGTCACACTTCCCTTGTTAGTCAGAAGCAATGAGGCAAACAGTGACCGCAAGGAAAATGTATCGCTCAATGCTCACACTTCACCCTTGGCTAGATTGTGTATTCTGGCAGTCGATGACGAACTAGACAATTTAGAATTAGTTCAATTTATCTTGGAGCAAGCGGGAGCCACCGTGATCTCTGTATCTTCAGCAACCGATGTGCTGCAACAACTCACTAAATTTAAGCCAGATGTTTTGATTGCTGATATTGGGATGCCACAAATCGATGGCTATAAGTTGATTTGTCAAATCAGACAGCTATCTAGAGACCAGGGAGGACAGATTCCCGCGATCGCTCTGACAGCATTTGCAGGTGAGAGCGAGCGACAGCAAGCGCTAGCAGCCGGATTTCAAAAGCATCTTCCCAAGCCTGTCGAGCCTGAAACGTTAGTACGGACAATTGAGCAATTGCTTCATCCAATAGGGTAAGGCAGAACGGGAGCATCTCAATGAAAGCAGCCCAGCTAGACATTGGAGTTTTGAGGCCAGAGGCAGAAGGAAGGAGTCAGAAAAAGTGTTTTTACAACTATGAAATGCTCCCAGGCAGAACATTAAACATCTGGGGAAATTAAGATTCAGCTACTTCGGTACAAAGATTTCAAGTTAATCAGTCCTGGACGCATCGAAGCCCGTGCGAAACCGGGTTTTTGAGCTTCGGTGCGGTCTACAACCGATCTTTTCGTAAAAAAACCCGCTTTCTAAACCATTCTGCGTCCAGGACTAAAAAAGTTGAACGTGCGATCGACTCAAGCAATGCAAGTCGGATGGCTACCCGATATCAGAAGCTGGCGGCAAATTATACAGCCACGATCGCGCGATCGCCTGCATTCTGTTGTGTAATAGTTTGAAAACACGCCCTAGGAGGCACCATAAATATAGAAGTTTTGCGTAATTCCTGATGAATAAACATCTTAACAGTCTTTGCTTGACCGGCCTGCTGTTCGTCCTGCCTGTTTGTCCCGCAACAATTGCCCGCGCTCAGCTTCCCGAAACTTCCGATACTAATGCCAAACAAACAAATCTCCTCAAAGATGAACTGTTTTTTGGCTTAACTAAACCGGGAGGCGAGACAATTTCAGAAGCAGAATGGCAGGAGTTTGTCAAGTCAGTTATTACCCCTCGCTTTCGGGAAGGGCTAACTGTATTAGAAGGTTCGGGGCAGTTTCTCAACAGATCGGGAATTCTGATTCGAGAAAACTCTAAAATAGTTATTATGATTTATGAAAGTAGCCCAGAAAAAAATCAAGCTATTAATGAAATTATCGAAACTTACAAACGCACGTTCCAGCAAGAGTCCGTTTTGCGGGCCACGAGCGAAGTAAAGGTTTCCTTCTGATGCGATCGTCGAATCAGTGTATTTATGATATTATCTGTGATGAGCAAGGTCATACCCTCAAAGATAAGTAGGGTGCGGGTGCAAGCAAAATCATAATTTTTGGGTATCGATCGCACACTGCAACAAGTCGTTAGAAAAACCTGCCCGGGAGAAAACAAAAACATGACGAACGACGGCAACCAAAAAGCTGAACCGCCCGAAAGCGAGGATTCAAAAGATTTGGACGGTATGGCGAAAGCTTTTCTTGTGAGCGTGGCTTGGTCTTACGCAGAGGCATTGGAGCGAACGAAACGATCGCAAAATCCACAGGAACCAGCGCCGGAATCTCCGACAGAACAAGTCGAAAGCGATCCTGAAAACAATTAATGAAAGACTATTAATGCCATCGATTTCCCAAACTATCTGGGGGTGCGATCGAAGGCAATAGTCAGTTAGGTGTTTGGAATTAAGAACAATCAGCTCACCACAGCGAACTGTGCAGCTAAAATCAGATTTGTATTGGATTTTACAATAAAAAAACTGAAAGCCCCGTGACCAAGAATTTCAAAGGTGGTACAAGCCCCCGAATTTATCCGTGGGGTCAATCCAAAATCTAAAATCTAAAATCTAAAATCGAATGACCCTTCAACAAGCTCAGGAGAAGTTTTAGTCCGGGGATGACAACTCCATTGCAGGTTTAAACCTCAACCCATAACCTATATCTATCCTTAAAAGAGATTTAAACTAAACAATGTACGGTTTTACCGCTACAGTGTACAAAACAAATAACCAATTTTTAGATCGGTCTCATGTCTAATTCAAAAATGATTGGTAAAGCGATCGCAGGTAGCCTTTGCTTGGGCATCCTAATTAGCTTCAACGCCTCACTCGGCCCGGCATCCGCAGCAGTACCAACAATTGCTGAAGCTGCCGCCCCGGCCGCCAGCAACATCGACACGCAACTCCTAGGTCAATGGCAAGGCACAGTCCCCTCCGGTGAGTCTTTCACCTTCGTCTTTGCCCCAGAAGGCAAATTGTTTCTCATGGCTAAAGGCCCCGACGGAGCAGCCCGCGCCAAAGAAATGAGGTACAAAGTTAATCTCGGTGAAAAACCGATGCACCTTGATGTCGGCCTCAGCAGCACAGAAACCGTTGAGACAGTTTTTGAATTGACTTCCGAAGGTCAAATGCGGCTTCAGTTGCAAGGCACCAATCCCGGACAGGCCAGACCTAATGCCTTAAACGAACAGGCAACCGTGTTTAAAAAGGTCTCCGAGGCCACTGCACTGCCTGCTGACACTCAAGTCATCGGTTTTTGAGGAAAATTGCAGGCAGAAGGCACCAGGCACCGATCGCAATTGTCAATTGAGTGAGGTACTGATTGGGATTTTCGATTTTCGATTTTCGATTGCGGAATTGGTAAGAAAACCGGCGAGTACCTCACCTGATTGAGATCCGCTATAACTAGCTCTGAGTTTTCAGATTGCCACGCTTCGCGAGGAACGAAGCAATCTTAAAACTTTCCCCGTGCCTTCTGCCTTCAATACCTGATACAATCTTGTCATGAAACAATTCCTGACAGTATCTTGCAAACTCCAAGTAGCGCCTGAGCAGTCCATCAAAATTGATGCAACCCTTCAGGCGTTCGCGAGTGCTTGTGAAGATGTGAACCAAACTGTGCCGCCAACCCTGACAAATGAATTGGCGATGCAATCCTTGGTAGATCGCGATGTCAGAGATATGTTTGGACTTTCGGCGCAGTTGAC